>PXBV01000307.1 GCA_003565575.1 Psychroflexus sp.
AATGAAAAAGTTCTTCAATTTATTCGATTTCAGACAGAAGGTAGATTACAAGATTGAGGTCATGTCTGGCTTAACTGTTGCACTTGCACTTATACCAGAATCTATCGCTTTTTCTTTTATAGCTGGATTATCTCCTTTAACTGGTCTTTATGCTTCTTTTGTTATGGCGTTGGTAACCTCCATTTTTGGAGGGCGTCCAGGCATGATTTCTGGTGCAACGGGAGCAGTTGCAGTTGTAATTGTTTCTTTGGCGAGCAGTCATGGAGTAGAATACATCTTTGCCGCAGCAATTTTAGCAGGTATTATTCAATTTTTAGCTGGATTATTTAAACTTGGTAAGTTGATGCGATTGGTGCCACATCCAGTAATTTTTGGGTTTGTAAATGGTCTAGCCATTATCATATTTATGTCCCAGTTAGATCAATTTAAAGATGCTTCTGGGGCTTGGCTTACAGGAAGTAATTTATTTATTATCCTTAGTTTAGTCCTTTTAACTATGCTTATTATTTGGCTATTACCAAAATTTACTCGGGCAGTTCCAGCATCTTTAGTCGCTATTCTTGTAGTTTTTGGAATTGTTTATTTCGGTGGAATTTCAACCAATACTGTTGGTGATTTAGCATCCATAAGCGGTGGATTTCCTCCTTTTCATATTCCAGCTATCGCTTTTACATGGGATACTTTATTTCTTATTTTGCCTTATTCTGTCATCATTGCAGGTGTAGGGCTTATAGAGAGCTTGCTTACCCTCAATATTGTTGACGAGATTACAGAAACCCGTGGCAACGGCAATCGTGAAGCTATCGCGCAGGGTAGTGCTAACATCCTTTCTGGCTTCTTCTCTGGAATGGGTGGTTGTGCGATGTTAGGTCAAAGCTTGATCAACATTTCTAATGGTGCTAGAGCAAGGCTTTCTGGAATTGTGGCAGCCGTTGCTTTATTGACTTTTATCATGTTTGGTTCTAGTGTGATTGAGCAAATGCCAATGGCTGCACTTACAGGACTTATGATTATGGTAGCCATTGGTACTTTTGAGTGGGCTAGCTTAAAAACGTTTAAGCGAATGCCGAAATCTGATATTCTAGTGATGGTTCTTGTTACTGGTGTTACAATAGTTCTTCACAACTTAGCCCTTGCTGTTTTGATAGGAGTGATTATAGCAGCTTTAGTTTTTGCTTGGGATAATGCCATCAGAATACGAGCTAGAAAGAAAATAGATGACAATGGTGTTAAGCATTATCAAATTTTTGGACCATTGTTTTTTGGTTCAACTACTGTTTTTAATGAAAAGTTTGACGTCTTAAATGACCCTGACCAAATTATTATCGATTTTTATGAAAGTAGAGTTGTGGATATGTCCGCCATTGAAGCTTTAAATAAAATTACAGAGCGTTACCAAAAAGTTGGAAAGACCGTTTATCTTCAAAACTTATCTACAGACTCCAAAACTTTACTCGACAAGGCCCAAAAAATTATTAATGTGAATATTTTAGAAGACGAAAAAGAAATCAAAACGAGTCACTCGTAAAATGATTTATATGCCTTAAATTCATAAAAAAATCCCTAATTAAATTAGCAATTAGGGATTTTTTCAATTTTAAAAGTTTTATGCAAAAAAACCTTATCCATTCATAGACATCAAGAACTCTTCATTAGATTTTGTGTCTTTTATTCTTTGGTTTAAGAATTCAATAGCTTCAATAGGATTCATATCGGCTAGATATTTTCTCATGATCCACATTTTTTGAATGATATCTTCACTAAGTAAAAGATCATCTCTACGTGTGCTAGAAGAGGTTAAATCAATAGCAGGAAAGATTCTTCTGTTGGCAATTTTTCTATCCAACTGAAGCTCCATATTACCAGTTCCTTTAAATTCCTCAAAGATAACTTCATCCATTTTGGAGCCTGTATCTGTAAGTGCTGTAGCAATAATAGACAGGGAACCTCCATTTTCAATGTTACGAGCAGCTCCAAAAAACCGCTTTGGTTTATGAAGCGCATTGGCATCAACACCACCACTCAAGACTTTTCCGCTTGAAGGTTGTACTGTGTTGTAAGCTCTAGCTAATCGAGTTATAGAATCCAAAAGGATGACAACATCGTGTCCACATTCTACCAGACGTTTTGCTTTTTCAATAACCAGATTGGCAACACGAACGTGTTCATGAGCTTCTTTATCGAATGTAGAAGCAACAACTTCGCCTCTTACATTTCTTTGCATATCGGTCACTTCCTCTGGACGTTCATCGATCAATAATACAATTTGATACACTTCTGGATGATTGGCGGCTATTGCATTAGCAATATCTTTCAACAACATGGTTTTTCCTGTTTTAGGCTGCGAGACTATCATGCCTCTTTGGCCTTTACCAATAGGAGAAAACAAATCAATAATACGTGTAGAAAGCGTACTTTGCTTTTCGGCCAACTTAAATTTTTCTTGTGGAAACAAAGGGGTAAGGTGTTCAAAAGACACCCGATCTCTCACAATCTTAGGGTCAAGTCCGTTTATTTTTTTGATCTTGATCAAAGGAAAATATTTTTCGCCTTCTTTTGGAGGTCTTACCTCGCCTAAAACTGTATCGCCTGTCTTTAACCCAAATAATCGAATTTGAGATTGTGATAAATAAATATCATCTGGTGAGGACAAATAGTTATAATCTGAAGATCTTAAAAATCCGTAACCATCTTGCATCAAATCTAGGACACCTTCACTTTCTATGATAGAGTCAAATTCAAAGTCTGGGTTTTTGTATTTATTGCGAGTATCTCTATTGCCATTTTTTTCGTTAGGCTTGTGCTCTGCTTTTCCTTTTGAATGAGGTTGTTTAGCACTTTGAGTTTTTGAGTTTCCGGTTTGTTTGGAAGCCTCTTCCTTTTTTTGGGTATGTTGAGGATGATTTCTTTTTTCTTTTCCTTCACTCTTAGTTGGTTGCTGCTGCTTCTTTTCTGGAGAAGGTTTAGAGGCAGGCTTCGGTTTGGGAGATTGATTGGAATTTGAGGAATCTGTAGGCTTAGAATTAGCTTGAGGAGGTGTTTTTTTGTTAGACGTCTCATCATCTTTTTTGTCAAAAGGATGTTGAGGTGCTTTTTTTGGTTCACCTTTTTGAACTCGCTTTCTAGGCTTTTTAGACTCGCTATTGTCTTGATTTTCAGCTTTACCTTTGGAAGCACTTTTTACCTTATCATTTGGGGTAGTTTTGGAGCCTTCAGTCTTATTGGTAGATTGAGCTGCTTTATCCTCTTTTTCTTTGTTCAGGATTTCCTCCATTTTTTTGGGGTTAGCAGCTTGGTAATCTAAGATTTGGTAGATGAGGTCTAGTTTTTTTAGACTTCTAAATCTTGGAACTTTTAACTCTTTAGCAATTTCTTGTAAGTCTGAAAGTTTTCTAGACTTTAGTTCAATAATTTCTAACATTGATATTTTTTGAAATTAAATAGTTTCGAGGGAGATTCGAATTTATGTTGATGATTTGCAAATGCTTAGGTTAGCATTAGGTCTAAAGACATTGCAATTATACAACTTTATTTTATTTATAAATATGAATTCTTAAATATTCTATTATTTTTGCATTTCAATATTCAAAATTACATGATACAAAGAATTCAAAGTTTACATTTACTTCTAGCAATCCTAGCCAATGGAGTACTTGTTTTTCTTTTTCCGTTATGGGTAACTTCAGATAATGTTCAAGTATTTGCTTTGTCTCAACCTATAGCTATATCTTTGTTTTTAATATCAGTTTTGATTTCGTTTATCACTATATTTTCATTCAAAAACAGAAAACGTCAGTTCGTCCTCGGACGGATTAATATCATATTGAACTTTGTTTTAGTAGGTTTTTTTGCATATTGGACCCTAAGTTTACCTGGAGAAATGGATATTTCAGAGAAAGGTATTGGGATGCTTCTTCCTATAATTTCTATCGTTTTTATTGCGCTGGCCAACAAGGCTATCAAGAAGGACGAAGATCTTGTAAAATCTGTGGATCGATTGCGATAAACCTCAAATCTTAGTAATGTTAGTGCAGAAAAGCCCCGAGAGCCACTCGGGGCTTTTTGCGTTTAAAGGGTAGCCTTTTTTATTCTGAATTTGACAAAATAAGCTTTGATGTTTTAAGGCAATTAGCTAAAAAGTTGTAAGTTGGATTTAGTGATTTGAGCGCTTTGAGGAGCAAATTCAATAAATCGGGATACAACTAAGATTCTTGTTCTTCTGAAGATAAAACTAAATCGTAGTGTGTCTTTCCTCAAGGGAATCGCTGTTAAATCTTCAATGTTTGAAATCTGCCTTAAAGCAAAATACCAAAAAATGAAGGCGCTTTTTGCCGTCAATTGGTGGTTTTCAACAACTGTCATTTTGTAACCACATTTAAATTCAAAAGTAAACATATTTATGTGGTAGCCGCAGCACCACGTTTCCCAAAATCAATAACTTCTAAATCTTTAATCTTTCCGCTGTCTAAAACAAATTTCAGCATGGTTCGTTTCTGGTGGAACCCTTGAATACCCACAGCTCCTGGATTCATATGTAGTAACCCTAAGTGTTTATCATTAATAACTTTTAAAATATGAGAATGACCACTTATAAATAATTGTGGTGGATTTTTCTTGATCTCATCTTTCACTTCTCTGCTATACCTGTTGGGATATCCACCAATATGCGTTATCCAGACATCTACTCCTTCTAGAGTAAAGCGTTGGTGTAAAGGAAATTCACTCCTCAACTCATGTCCGTCTATATTGCCGTAAACTGCTCTTAAGGGTTTCAGTTTTTTTAAAGCATCTGTTACATTTTGATGACCAATATCCCCAGCATGCCAAACTTCATCTACTTTTGATGCCCAATCCAAAATTCTATCGTCTATATAGCCATGCGTATCACTCAACAGTAAAATAGATTTTGACATAATTTTTTCAAGCAATATAAACAATGCTTTGGGTAAGGGTCTAATCTCTATTGCTATATTTGCTTAAAATTTTAAAAATTGAGATACGCATTGCAGCTTTCTTACCTTGGCACCAACTATCATGGTTGGCAAAAGCAAGTAGACAAAGCCACAGTTCAATCCAAAATCAATACAGCCTTACAAATTGCTTTACAAGAATCTGTAGATGTTGTAGGAGCTGGAAGAACAGATGCGGGCGTGCACGCCATGGGTTATGTTGCTCATTTTGATTCTGAAACTTGCATTATTGATAAGAATCAATTTGTATATAAACTTAATAATTTGTTGCCAGCAGACATCGCAATTCAACAACTTAAAACAGTAACCAAAGACTTTCATGCAAGATTTGATGCTATTTCTAGGACTTATGAATATTCTATTGTGCAGCATAAAGAGCCTTTCAGAATTGACAAAAGTTATTTTATAAAAAACCGTTTGGATGTAAAAGCTATGCAAAATGCAGCAAATCTATTATTAAATCATAAAAATTTCAAATCTTTTTCAAAAGTTAAAACTGATGTTTATACATTTGATTGCGAAATCAAAAAAGCACAGTGGAAGCAGAAACAGCAACACCTAGTTTTTGAAATAACTGCCAACCGATTTTTGAGAAATATGGTAAGAGCTATTGTCGGAACTCTTGTAGAAGTCGGTTTGCATAAAATTTCAACTCAAGATTTTGAGGACATTATCCTTGCTCAAAATAGGTCTATGGCTGGAAAGTCTGTTCCTGCTCATGCATTGATTTTAAAAAAAATAGACTATCCTGAATTAATTTTCGATACAACAAACGATGGAGAATAATAGCGGCAATGCTTTTGATACTAAGCTCTTTAAGCGGCTCTTAAAATTTACAAATCCTTACAAAAAAACCTTTTATTTTGTAGGTTTTGCTGCAATTGCCTTGTCTGGCTTAGGAGTGTTAAGGCCTTATTTATTAAGGTTGACTATTGATGAGGGAATTACCAATAGCGACGCACAAAGCCTTATTTTTTATGTGAGCTTCATGTTGGTTGTACTAATTTTTGAAGTTATTTTTCAGTTTTGTTTTATATTTTATGCCAATTGGCTTGGGCAGGAAGTCATTCGGGATATACGGGTAAAGCTCTATAAACACATGATGAATTTCAAAAAGCAATATTTTGATAATTCATCGGTTGGTAGGCTTGTCACAAGAGCTGTAAGCGATATCGAAACCATCGCTAGCATATTCAGTCAGGGTTTGTTCATGATTATAAGTGATTTGCTAAAAATGTTAGTAGTTTTAGTATTCATGTTTTGGCAAAGTTGGCAGCTTACCTTGTTAGTCCTCACGGTTTTACCTTTTATTATATACGCAACGCGGGTTTTTCAAAAGAAAATGAAAATTGCTTTTGAAGAAGTAAGAACGCAGGTGTCCAACTTAAACTCCTACGTCCAAGAGCACATTACGGGAATGAAAATTGTCCAGATTTTCAATCGAGAAAAAGAAGAGTACAAGCGTTTTGAAAGTATTAATCAAAAACACAGAAAGGGTTGGATTAAAACGGTTTGGTACAATGCTATTTTTTTTCCCATTGCAGAAATGTCTACATCTATCACTATTGGTTTGATAGTTTGGTTTGGAGGCTTGCGAGTAGTGGAGTCTGATATGTTGTCTCTTGGTATTATAGTGATGTTCATTGAGCTGTCTCAGATGTTATTTAGACCTTTAAGACAGATTGCAGATAAATTCAACTCATTACAAATGGGAATGGTGGCTGCTAATCGAGTATTTAAGATTTTAGATACAGATGCGCAAATTGAAAATTCTGGGCAATTGGCTCCAAAACCTCTTAGAGGCCATATATCCTTCAAGGATGTTCATTTTAGCTACATTGCTGATGAAGAAATTTTAAAAGGGATTTCTTTTGAAGTTCAGCCAGGAGAAACGGTTGCTATTGTAGGAGCTACTGGAGCTGGTAAAAGTACAGTGATTAATCTGCTTAGCAGATTCTATGAAATCAATAGTGGAACCATAAGCGTAGATGGAGAGCAAATAGCTCATTATGAATTAGAAGCTTTAAGAAGTGAGATTGCTGTTGTGCTTCAAGATGTATTCCTTTTTGCAGATAGTATATTGAATAATATAACGTTAAATAAGGAAGGAATAACTGAAGAGCAGGTTATAAAAGCTGCAAAAGAAATTGGCGTGCATGAGTTTATATCCACCTTGCCCAATTCTTACCACTATAATGTTAAGGAAAGAGGGGTAATGTTGTCTTCAGGACAAAGGCAGCTTATTGCTTTTTTAAGAGCTTATGTGGCTAATCCAAGCATTTTGGTGCTGGATGAGGCTACCTCTTCTGTAGATAGCTATAGTGAACAACTCATACAAGCAGCTACAGAAAAACTTACCCAAGACAGAACGTCCATCGTTATAGCACACCGCCTAGCTACTATCAAAAATGCTGATAAAATTATTGTGATGGACTTAGGTAAAATAGTGGAGACGGGCACACATTCAGACTTATTGAAAAAGAAAACGGGGTATTATAAAAATTTATATGAGGCCCAGTTTCAACATGAAGAAGTTTAGTTTAGGTCTTTTTTTATTTGTGAACTTAGCTTTTCTGAATCTTCAAACATATTAAACTCTCCGTTCTTTAAGTAGGAGGTTTGACCAGTTTCTTCACTAACTACCAAGGCTACTGCATCGGTTTTTTCACTTATGCCTATAGCAGCTCTGTGTCTTAACCCAAATCTAAGAGGTATATCTCTACTATTGCTTACTGGCAGTATGGCTCTAGTGGCCGTTATTCTACCGTCTTCTATTACTATGGCACCATCGTGTAAAGTACTGTTCTTATAAAAAATAGACTCTATAATGGGTTTATTGACTTTTATATCCATACTATCTCCAGTATTTTTTACAAAATCTAGCTTAGTGTTTCTTTTGATGACAATAAGTGCACCCGTATTGGTAGTCCCTAGCTTTTGACAGGCTTCCACAATAATATCTACATAATCTTGAGTTTTGTTCTCTTTGTTAATGAAATTAAATTGAAACCAATTATTTTTTCCGGCAAAATTTGTAGATCCTATAAGCAAAAGGAATTTACGTATTTCTTGTTGAAAAACTACTATAAGTGCAAACATGCCCACGCCAATAAATTCTCCTAAAACACTACTTAGCATCTCCATTTGAAGTAATTGGGTGAGTTTCCAGATTAAATAAATAATAACAATACCAATAAAAATATTGATAGCCGCAGAGCCTTTTACTAGCTTATAGATGTAGTAGAGCAGAATAGCTACTAGCAAAATATCTAGAATGTCTAGAAATCTAAACTCTAAAAAATCCAATCCTAGCATAGTTCAATTCGCTATTAAGTTGTTATACAAATGAATACATTGCTTAGCTTCTAACACATCATGAACCCTTAAAATAGAGCTACCATTTATCAAGGCTGCCATATGAAGTGCAGTGGTGCCGTTTAAGGCATCTTTAGCCTCAATATTTAAAGTTTTATAAATCATAGATTTTCTGGAAACTCCAGTCAACATTGGAACTTCTAAGTGCTTCAAAACTTTAAGGTGATTCAGCAATTCAAAGCTTTGTTCCACTGTTTTTGCAAATCCAAAACCTGGGTCAATAATTAAATCGTTGATGCCTTTTTCTCTAGCTTTTGCAATGCGTTCTGAAAAATAAAACACAACTTCTTTTACAACACTATCATAGTGAGCAAGTTGCTTCATGGTTTGTGGTGTGCCCTTCATGTGCATCATTATGTAAGGCACTTGATAGTTGGAAATCAGATCTAGCATGTTGGAGTCCAATACACCTGCAGAAATATCATTGATGAGATGGGCACCCAAGTCAAGGCTTTCTTTTGCAACTTTACTTCTAAAAGTATCTATAGATATAATGACTTCTGGAAATTCTTTTATGATTTCTTGTAATACGCCCTGTTGTCTTTTTAATTCTTCTTCTTCACTTATATCATCCGCACCTGGTCTAGAACTATAGGCTCCAATATCTAGTATATCCATACCATGCTGAAGGTTAACTTCTACTCGCCTTAGCACTTCACTTTTATTTTTGAATTGGCCACCATCATAAAATGAATCTGGGGTTAAATTCAAAATGCCCATTACTTTTGGGGTAGATAAATTGAGTAAATGGCCTTTACAGTTTATTGTCATAATAACAAATTTATAATTTTAATGGATTTAAAAAGAGCTTTATTCAATTCCTTTTTAAGAACTTTTGCTAAATTGTTTTATTTTAGAATCTAAAGTTAGTAGTATGCAAGATCCATCCACTTCTTTTTTTAATTTATACGAAGATTATTCAGCTTTAATTGGAATTTTACTTTTTTTGGTTGTAATCGATGCTATTTTAAAACTAATTGCTCTCTGGCAATCTGCAAGGCGAAAGCAATTAGTTTGGTTTATAGCTCTGGCTTTAATCAATTCTTTGGGAATTCTACCTTTGATTTACCTTTTGATAAATAAACGTAAAGCTAAATTTAAAGCTTAAAAGATGCGTATTTGCGTTTCCTCCTTATATACAAAAGCCCTCCAAAAGATAAAATCAACAAAACAGGAATTGTTATATTGAGAATCTGCCAAATACGTTTTTGATCTTGAAGTTGGTCTAAGTCCATTTCATTAAGCTGAATAGATTTATTTCTAGTACTTACTAAATCCTCATCACCTAGGAGGTAG
>PXBV01000227.1 GCA_003565575.1 Psychroflexus sp.
GTTGGGTAGCAAAGTCGTTGTAGATGTCATCGGGATGGTGAAATGGAAAGGCATTGCTTTCTAAAAACATAAATTCTGATGGCTGTGTGTTTTTACTCTCTACAGGATTTGAAGCTTCTTCAATAGATAAAACTAAAGTTTGATTGGTGGGAACTTCTCTATAAATACTTTCCTTTTTATTTGGCCATTTGACCATAAGACTGTCAATTGTTAAAATTGATTTAAGCCCAAAATGTAAGGTTTTATCTACCGTACTTTTATAGCCTCTTACAGGTTGATTATAACGCACCATCATTGTATCTGAACTATAAAGACTTACCTGCGCACCAAAGGCATCCTTGTTTTTATTTTCTCCTTTTAATTTCACCTTTAAGAAATTAGCATTTACGGAATCCTTCTCTCTAAGCGTGTTTTTAAGGATAGAAGCTGGTGCATCTATATTATTAATGACTAAATCTAAATCTCCATCATTATCTAAATCCACATAGGCGGCGCCATTGGATAAGGTTTTTTTGTTGAAGCCCCATGCTGAAGATACCTTTTCAAATTGCAAATTGCCTTTGTTTTTGAAGGCATAATTTTCTACTTTAAGCGCAGCTCGTTGATACAGACAATCAATAACTGATTTTTTAGAATCTAGTTCATCATTTGATTGTGATGCCATTTTTTTTCTGAATTTCACAAAATCCATATCGTTGATATGTTTTCCGAAACCATTGGAGATAAAGATGTCATTCAAGCCATCGTTATCAAAATCGGCAATCAATGGAGCCCAACTCCAATCGGTTTTATCTATACCCGCTAATTGACCAATTTCACTAAAAGTTCCATTTCCATTATTGAGTTGAAGTGTATTTCTAATGTATTGATGTCCATAGCCGAACTTTAAAGCGATTTGATACACGTCATGAGTAAAATGCTCTAGAGACATTAGCTTAGATTGCTTTATATCTTCTGGTAACATGTCCACAGTTAAAATATCTAAAAAGCCATCATTGTTGATGTCTGCCACATCATTTCCCATAGCAAATCGGCTGGTGTGGCCAAAATAATCTTGAGAAAGTTCTTTGAATGTACCGTCCTTCTGGTTGATGTATAAAAAATCTCTCCCTATATAATCGTTGGAAACGTAAACATCTGGCCAATCATCTTGATTCGCATCAATAATAGAGACACCAAGCCCAAAACCTTCAATGGTGATTCCTGCTTCATCAGAAACATTGGTAAATACTGGATGATTTTTTTCTTCATCAAAATCATTTCTGTACAGTCTGTCTGTATTAGGACTTTGCCCTTCATCTGAAATGGAACGTATGGTGTTGGCAGACACACCAAAATCTCCATTATTGAGCAGATACATATCTAAATCGCCGTCTAAGTCATAATCAAAAAAAATAGCCTGAATACTTTTTCTATTATCAGCTAATCCGTAAGCTTCAGCCGATTCCGTAAAAGTTAAATCACCGTTATTAATGTAAAGTAGATTCGTGAAATTTCCTTCACTTCCAACTCCACCTACGCTAATGTAGATATCATCAAATCCATCTTGGTTAATATCGATAACGCTTACCCCTGTACACCATTTTCCTTCGGTGTTAATTCCAGATGTTTTAGTGATATCTTCAAAATTTAGATCACCTTGATTGATGTAAATTTTGCTATTAACTTGGTTACCCGTAAAAATAAGATCTGGTAAACCATCATTATTAAAATCGCCTACACCTACTCCACCGCCATTGTACAAGTATTCGTATTCAAGAACATTGATGCTGTCATTTGTGACTAATGAGTTACTAAAGTGAATGCCAGATTCATCGATTTCAATTGGAATAAAAAGGCCTTTTTTTTGCTCATCTTTCACGCAACTAAATATCAATAGAACTATTGATGTTAAAGTAATCGATTTAAATGATTTAATGAATAGATTCATTTTAGTATGAATTGGGAGCTTATTTTTTTTTGGTAAACATCTAATACGAGCTTAAATAAATTCTAAATTAAATACTTTCAAAGTTAAAATTTCAATGGTTCACTCGTAATGCTAAATGTATAGAATAGATAAATTTTAGAGTTAAAACGTCTAAGATTTTTTTTAACATATGGGACGAAAAAGCCAATTTGTAATAAATGATAAACCTGCTGAGTGTTCAGCAGGTTTAATATATTAATAAAATAAACAAGACTTAATATCCGGGATTTTGATCACCTGAGCTTATACTTGAATTATTCCCAATTTCATTTTCTGGTATAGGGAAGACTTCATGAACTCCAGCTTGAAAACCTTTATCTGCAAGAAAATCTGCTGCCATACCCCATCTTACGAGATCAGGAAAACGCACTTGCTCTCCTGCGAGTTCCACTTTTCTTTCATGCACAATAGCTTCAAAAACTTGAGCTTGAGACATACCTTGACTTAAAAGTGGCATTCCTACTCTATCTCTTACTTCGTTAATATAGCCAATCGCCGCATTCTGATCTCCTACTTCACTAGAATTAGCAGCTTCAGCCATCATAAGAAGAACATCTGCATATCTAATAATGCTATGATTAATCCCAGACTGCATGTTTTCATTTTCTTGCTTATAGTAATTCTGGTATTTTTTCCAGCCTGCACGACGATTCAAAGCAATTTCTGTAATCACTCCTCCAGCGTACTCGTCTCCAACAGAGTAAAATGTATCTCCATACCTTGGATCTCCATCTTCAAATTCGTCTAGTAAATCATCTGATGGGTAAACATTAAACCAATCAAACATACCATAATCTTGACCTCTTACACTTACTGAGTTAGGTCCTGCTCCAGACACATCTGAAAACCAAAATTCGGCATTACCTAAACTAGGAGCATATTGCACTTCAAAAATGGATTCTACACCATTTGGGTTGGCTTCAATGAAGTTGTCAAAAAACTCAGATTCTAAAGAATACACTCCATAAACTTCATTGAAAGCATTTAAAGCCAGTTGGTAGTTTTCTTGGTATAAATGTACTTTACCAAGTAAAGCAAAGGCAGCTCCTCTAGTAGCACGGCCCGCGTCATCACTGCCAGCAGGTAGTAAAACTTCTGCAGCATCTTGTAGATCTATCACAATTTGGTCATAGATATCACTTGCTGGACTTTTGGGAAAGCCTTCTGTTTCAACTGGGTTGGTTGTAAATAAAGGTGCATCTCCAAATCTCGTCACGATATGGAAGTAATATAAAGCACGTAAAAATTTAGCTTCTCCTATATATTTTGCCTTCTTTTCATCAGAAAGAAGAGAAGCTGGAATCTCGGCTATCCGCTCTTCATTTTCTGTAACAAAATTGGCTTTATTTATTCCTCTGTAGAAACTATCCCAGTAATTAGTAACAAGTGCAGAGCCTGCATCAAAAGAAAAATCTAAAAAAATACGCTTATCTTGTTCTAACTGAGGGTTCCCTAAATTTTCTCCAGACATATTATCAAACATATAAGGGATGTTTCTACTATAAGTACCTATCGTTTGTAAGTTTGCATAAACTGCGTTTACAGCAGACTGTACTTGATCTTCATCTTCAAAAAAGGTTTCTGAAGACAGTTCATTTGGATTAACAAGGTCTAAGTCGTTGTCACACGAATTGATCATTACTAATCCAAATAGTAACAGTGTAATTTTTTGTATTGTTTTCATAGTTTATAATTTTTAAAATGCGAGTTGTAATCCTACTTGTACAGATTTTGGTTGAGGATAATTTCCTCTATCAATACCTACTTCAAAGCGTTGTGTATCTGGATTACCATCAATAGCTGGTATACCAATTTCTGGGTCTAGTCCTGAATAGTTGGTTAACGTAATCAAGTTTTGAGCACTGAAATAAATTCTGAATTTTGAGAATGTATCGTTGAACATATTCTCGGGAAATGTATACCCAACAACAAAGTTTCTTAACCTCACAAAAGAGCCATCTTCTACAAAACGGTCTGACGCTTGAGTATTTCGGGGAGCTCCTAAAGCTCTAGGAATGCTATTGGAAGTTCCAGGTCCTGTCCAACGGTCTAACACATTTGTACTTGCGTTGAAAAGTCGGGTCATTCCTTCTAAATGAAATAGATTAGTATTATAAATATCATTACCGTAAGAACCATTAATGAAAGCAGAAAAATCAAAGTTTTTATAGTTAGCATTAAGGTTCAAACCAAAGGTAAAATCTGGATATGGATTACCTATGTTTGTTTTATCATCAGACGTAATTTGTCCATCACCATTTCTATCTACAATTCTTACATCCCCAGGCTGAACAGTAGTTTGACCAGGATTTGCAGTTAAAACTTGATCGATTTCTGCTTGGTTTTGATAAATACCTTCCGTTTCAAACCCGTGGAAATAGAACAAAGGTTGTCCAACTTCAATTCTTGAAATAAATTCATTTTGAAATAGACCACCTTGAATGAATTCAGATTGACCAAGTGATAAAACTTCATTTCTAGCAGTACCTAAATTAAAATTAGCAGACCATTTGAATTCATTATCATAATTACTATATCCAAAGTTAACTTCAATACCGGATGTTTCAACAGACCCTACATTTTCAGTAATAAATGGGTCGTTAAATCCAGAGGACAAAGCTAAAGGTCTATTTACTAAGATATCATCGCTTGTATTTCTAAAATACTCAAATGTAATATCAAATTTGTTATTGATGCCTATATCTAGTCCAATATTACGCATTGTGGTTTCTTCCCATTTAAGGTTTTGGTTTCCAAGACCGTTTGCAGTAGTACCAATTCCAGCAGCGCCAGCTAAAGGATAGATAAAGTTGGTTATTAGGGTAGAACTATACCTATAGTCTCCAATGTTATCATTACCCGTTACACCCAAACTACCTCTTAATTTGAGGTTTGTAAAGGCTGTATTTTCCATAAAATCCTCTTTGCTAATGTTCCAACCTGCAGAAACAGAAGGGAACCAACCCCAGCGGTTGTTAGCTCCAAATCGTGAAGATGCATCTCTTCTTAAAGAAGCTGCAATGAGGTATTTTCTATCATAGTTATAATTTAAACGTCCTAAATAACCAACTCTATTATACTCGGAGGAAAAAGAATTTAAATTGATTCCCTCTTGAGTTAATTGATTGATTTCATTGGATACACTATTTTGACTAAATGCATTTACATTTTCAGTCTTAATCCCTTGTATTTCATTCAAAAGTAAGAACTCTACATTATGATTATCACCATAAGTATCTTTATAGTTTAAGCTATTAGTATAGGTAAGCGATTGAAAAATCCCTGTATTCTTGGTGATTTGAGCAAAGTCCATTTGGTTTGTTCCAGTTTCATCATCTCTGTATGCAGGGATAAAATTGTTATTTTGGAAATTTCTATAATCCAAACCAACCTGGGTTCTAAACGTTATTTTGTCTGAAACTTCATATTCAGCAAACACACTACCTATCAAGTTAATTGATTTGTTTTCTTGCTCACCAATGGTTTGAGCCCTCACAGGGTTTTCTGCATCTTGCCCATCAATGGCACCACTTGGGCCTTGAAAACCTCCGAGATTATCTGGATTACGAACTGGAAGATATGGAGGGGCTTTAATAGCATGTTCAATTAAAGATCTACCTCCACTTGTACGTTCTGGAGTTTGATTTTCAAAAGATATACCTAAAGTTTGTCCTAGTTTCAGTTTACCAAAAGTAAAATCACTATTGGCTCTAAAGTTGAAACGTTCGTAATCTGTACTGACAACAGCACCTTCTTGGCCCAAATATCCACCAGAGATTCTGTAATTGCTATTTTCATTACCACCAGAAATTCCAATATTATAATTTTGCATCAATCCAGCTCTAAAGACTTCATCCTGCCAATTGGTTTCATTATTAATGAAGTTTGCATATTGTGGGTCTGTTAAACGTGGAGGAAGGTCACCAATTTCACCAGCAAACTGTCTGTATTGGTCTACATTCAATACATCGTATCTGTTGTTGAAAAAGTTAACTCCTGTGTAGGCATCAAAAGTTAAGGTTGCCTTCTCCGCACCTCTTCCTGATTTTGTAGTAATCAGCACTACACCGTTTGAGCCCTGAGATCCGTAAACTGCAGTGGTCGCAGCATCTTTTAAAACCTCTATTGATTCAATATCTAGTGGGTTCAAATTATTCATCCCTCCAGAAATTACACCATCAATTACATATAAAGGCTCGTTATTGTTAGGTCCACCAAGACCTCTAATCCTTACTACAGAGGGTGTACCTGGTGAACCACTATTAACAACGTTCACCCCAGGCGCTCGTCCTTGTAAAGCCTGATCTGCAATAGGCACTGGCAAACTCGCAATATCTTCTGATTTGATAGAGGATACCGCTCCAGTGACTTCTGCTCTACTTTGAGATCCATAACCGATAACTACAACATCATCTAAAGACTCTGCGCTAGGTTTGAGAACTACATCGATTGCGGTTCTACCATCAACAGCAACTTCTTGAGTAGCAAAACTCACATAACTAAACACTAAAACACCGTTAGACGGGACGCCTTCTAGTGTAAAATTACCGTCAAAATCTGTGGTTGTCCCATTACTGGTACCTTTCACTACAATATTAGCACCAGGCAATGGTCCCATTTCATCACTAACTGTTCCGCTGACATCAATCAAATCTTGTTGCCCCATCACTGCCGTGGAGAATGAAACAATTAGAAAGATTGATAGACATTTTAAAAATTTGATTTCCATGTATTAATTTTTAGGTGACTATTAATAAAAACTTATAGTCAAATATACCATTAGAAATGGATTTAGAAAATAAAATTTGATTATTTTTGACGAAAATTCATAAAATATTTTGGATTTATAAATTTTTAACTACGTAATATATTGTATATCAATGATTTAATAAAGTGCAAATAAGTGTAATAAATACATTAAATAATTTACAAAGTCGTGTCATAATATTTTTGTTTAGTTAAGATCAAGTTGAATTCCTCAGTTAATAACCAAATAAAATTTTAATATTTTAAAAATTACAAATCAAAAATTGAAACTATATGAAGACATAAATTTTTATCAATCGGTTGCATAAAAAAATGATATTTTCCATGAATTAATTATCATTTACTCTATTTTAGCAACATGAAAAGTATTAAATAGACTTACACAAATTTAACTCCTAAAATTTTTTTCACATGAATTCAAAACACGTTCTAACTTTAATAATAACAACAAGCATTATTATTGGATGTAAACAAAATCAAAGCAACCAAAAACAAGAATCTACAGACGCAACCAAAGATACCATTGTATTCAAGTCTGAACCACTGGTAAAAAATCAATACACCGCTGACCCATCAGCTCATGTCTTTGAAGACAAAATATTTATTTACCCTTCGCATGACTGGGATTCTGGTGAACCTGAAATGGACGATGGTAATCATTTTAATATGAAGGATTATTATGTCTATTCCATGGAAAGCCCTACCAGTGAAGTAGTGAATCACGGAAAAATTTTAGATGTAGAAGACGTAGCTTGGGCTAAAAGACAAATGTGGGCTCCAGATGCAACAGAAAAGGACGGAGAGTACTTTTTCTTCTTCCCAGCAAAAGACAAAGATGATATTTTTAGAATTGGTGTTGCAAAATCTGACAAACCAGAAGGACCATTTACACCAGAAGATGAGCCTATTAAAGGAAGTTTCAGTATAGATCCGGCGGTATATAAAGACACGGACGGAGAATACTATATGTATTTTGGTGGAATTTGGGGCGGCCAATTACAGCGCTGGTTGACTGGCGAATATGAAAATGAAGACAATTACCCAGCCGATGATGAACCTGCCGTACCTGCGAAAGTAGCAAAAATGAGCGATGATTTACTAAGCTTTGCAGAAGAACCAAAAGATATCGAAATTTTAGATGAGAACGGTGAACTAATTACAACTGGAGATAACGACAGGCGTTTTTTTGAGGCAGCTTGGGTACATAAATATAATGACAAATATTACTTTTCATACTCTACTGGAGACACTCATAATATTGCATATGCCATAGGAGACAGTCCTTACGGTCCATTTACATATCAAGGAGTCATTTTAGAACCTGTTTTAGGATGGACAAACCACCATTCCATTGTAGAGTTTGATGGAAAATGGTATATATTTTTCCATGATAGTTCACTTTCAGAAGGCAAAACTTATTTAAGAAGTATGAAGATGATGGAACTTGAACATGATGAAGAAGGGAAAATAAAAACTTTACAGTCTTATACTGAAGTTAAATAAGCAATTCATATATCTTGCTACAAGGATGATAATTCAGTTTATCATCCTTTTTTTTTGGGATAAATACCCCTAAATAATGTTGAAAACCTTTATGCAACAGATTAAAAAGTTTCGTAAATTTGTTGCATAACACTTATTTAAATGAGCAATAATAAAAAAGTTACAATTTACGACTTGGCAAAAGCCCTAAATTATTCACCATCAACCATTTCTAGAGCACTCAATAATCATAAAAGTATAAGTAAAAAATCAATCAAAAAAATACAAAAAAAAGCTGAAGAATTAGGCTACAGACCTAATGCCTTGGCAGCAAGTTTGAGGAAAAACTCTTCCAAAACCATAGGTATATTGATTTCAAAAATCAACAGACCCTTTCAGGCTTCACTTATTACTGGAATTGAAAAAGAAGCAAGGAAAGCTAATTACAATGTCATCATTACCCAATCTGATGATAATTATGAAAATGAGGTCAATAATGCAAAAGCATTGTATGATGCACAGGTGGGAGGTTTGATTGTTTCTCTAGGTATTGAAACCAAAGATACGAGTCATTTTGATGAATACATTAAACAGAATATTCCTGTAGTCTTTGTAGATCGAGTTCCAGAACATTTTAATTCTTACCATGTGGTAATTGATAATTATGCAGCTGGATATAATGCTACTGAACACTTAATTAATCAAGGCTGTAAAAGAATAGCTCATTTTACTGGCCCTCAACACATAAATGTGTACCGAAAAAGAAAAAAGGGATATATTGATGCTTTAAGAAACCATAATATAATTCCTGAAGAAGAGCTTGTTTTTATAATGAATACACTCAGTGCTGAAGAAGGTAAAAAAGCAACCAAAAAACTTCTTAAATCCTCTCAACCGCCAGATGGAATCTTTTGTGCTAATGATACCACTGCCTTAAGTGCAATCTTATATGCTAAAAAATCTGGGATAAATATACCTGATGAATTAGCTATTATTGGTTTTAATGACGACCCTATTTCAAGAATAGTAGAACCTTCTCTATCAACAATTTCGCATCCTGCCTTAAAAATGGGCGAAATTTCTGCAAAGCGAATTTTGAATCACGATCAAAATAAAGTAGATACTTCTATTTCTGAAATAACGATATTAAATACAAAAGTAATTATTAGAGATTCAAGCAATAGAATAAAATTAAATGATAAAACGGAAGATTAAATTTTATTAATCTTGAATTCAACAGATAAATGCAACTTTTAGATTTGAAATTTTTAATTAATTTTTCAAAACAGAAAGAGGTAAAGAAATACCCCTTTCGTGTTTTGATGGA
>PXBV01000023.1 GCA_003565575.1 Psychroflexus sp.
AAATCAAAGTTGACCCAAAATGAACTGGAATTCACATTTAGAGAATTTCGCTATAAAAGCACACCAACTTGTGAGGGGTTTCAGCTTGAGAGAACGTCTTTAAAAGAGCCTATTAGAGATGCGGTCTTCCAAGATAATGTAACGCGTTTTTATAAGGATTCTGTGGTTCAATTAGCAGATTCAACAGCCTTTTTGTATTATGAGTCTGTCAATTCTGTTCATTATTTTACGCAGTTGCCTCTCAGGTTGAAAGATGATGCTGTTATCTTAAAAGATTTGGGTATTGAAGAAATTCAAGATAAAACTTACCACAAAATAGAAGTGAAATTCACAGAAGATGGTGGTGGAGTAGACTTTGAAGATATTTACATTTACTGGTTTGATGTTGAAAATTATGCTTTGGACTACCTAGCTTACAGTTTCTTAGTGAACGGTGGCGGTCTACGATTTAGAAAAGCAATTAATAGACAGCGCATTGGTGGGGTCGTGTTTCAAGATTATAAAAATTATAAGCCAAAAAATGAAACTGGTTCACTAGACAGTATAGGAAAACTATTTGATGCAGGTCAGCTGGAGCTTTTGTCTGTTATTGAAAATGAAGCAATTAATTTATCACCTATTGAGCTGAATTGTAACTAAAGTTTTCTGGAACTCGCTTGGTGATGAGACTGTCTCTAATATTCAATTCTTCGTCGATTTCAACTTTAAAGAATACATCATAATTGCTTTCGTCTAATTCTTCATACGTTTCGTTTTGTAATATTTCATTTACAAACCTTGGGTTGGTATTACTGTGTCCCACAACCAACACATTTTTTCCGTAAGTTTCTTCCCAAAATTTTCTAGTAAATAAAGTATCCGCAGAGCCATCGTAGTTCATCATTTCCCCTTTGAAGTGATGAATAGTAGGAATAAGTGTTTGAATGGTTCTGTTGTAGTCAGTAGAATAGAACATCTCTAAATTTTTATCTGCAAAATAAGTTTGAAGATAATTTGCTCTTTTTAGGCCTTCTTCTGTCAGGTGAGGATCCTTATCTTCCAGGTCTGTTGTGTTCTTTTCTGCATGCCTTACAAAATAATATGTAGTTGACTTAGCTTCCACATCTTTTGGACTATCAAATTGAAATTTACTTTCTTGAGTATCTTTACAAGATAAAAATGTTAAGATGGAAATGAGTGCGATAAAAATGTGATTGGTGTTCATTGGTTTTTGATTAATTCTAAAATGATAAATTGATTGATTTGTGGGCCATAACTACTAAAGTTATCATCAGATGCAATGATTAAGGTTTTGTTTCCATTGGGTAAAGTTGGGCCAAAAGTTAAGCCCTCCAAGTTATCAATAATTTTATGTCTTAGTTTAGATTTGATGCTTTTAAAATCGAAAAGTAAACTTTTTTCCACATAAGTTATAGTTTTAGATGAATTTTTAAGTTGCCTGATGTCTTTGGTGTCTGTAGCATTGGTAATATCAACTAAAAAAAGTTTGACGTTATTGCCCTTAGACTTATGCCCTGCAGAATAAGATCTTTCTAATACTATAAACAAATTGTTTTCGATTTGTAAAATCTCCGTTAGTCCATTTATAGCAAATGGGAGCAAGGGTATTTTTGTGATTCTGTCTAAATCCATGGCATATTGGCGAGTGACTTTATGTTGATCTCTATCAAAATAACTCAGCCTTATGGGTGATTTGGTGTTGTAGAGTTTTGGAGCTTTGCCGTCTGCTTCCAAAGGAAGCTCATTAGCAAACCAAAATCCTTCAGAATTGATGCTCATACTCAAACCTTCAAAAACTCCATTATGCCTTGGTTGATTTTCACCCGCTGGTAAAAAATAATCTGGTATAGGGTAATTTTCTATAAAATTCCCTAAAGTGTCTATTTTGAAAAGTCTTGGTGGTAGACTCTTATTGATGTTTCCTTCAGTTGAGATAAGGTAATGATCACCGTCATATCGAATGGACTCCATATCCAACGCATTTTCTTTATAAAATGGGTGATCGTTTAATGGTATGACGGAAGTGAAAATTAAGGTGTCTAGCTTTGAATTTTTTAAAACTAATTTAGATTTAAAAACTAGGGGATTGGATGGAGAATCGTTTATCATAATTAGCTCTCCATTTTTATAATCTACTCCAGAGATGCCCCCAAAAACTTGATCAGAAAATTTTAATTTTGAAGGTACAACGTATTCGTCTAGGTATTTAATACGATAAGTGCTCTCTTTTGAAGCTTTTGTGGTTGCACAACTACTTACTAATAGAATAAAAATAAGCATTAGCAAGGAGTTGAAGATATTTATTGATGATGTCATTGAATGGTAACTCAAGTTGAAGCTCTTGCTAGACTGTAATTTTTTTTACTATTTCTGAAATGACTTACAATGGAAAGCCTGCCTACATTACTCGGTAGGCAGACTTATAAACAGCCACTTCATATTTTTTTAACTTATAATTTAAAAAAGCTGGGTTAATTTACCCTTCTTTTTTGAATTTAGTTGGAACTAATATCTACCAATTCTACATCAAAAATAAGTATGGAATAGGGCGGTATGGGACCAGCAGCCCTTTCGTTATAAGACAAATCTGGAGGTATGATGAATCTTGCTTTTTCTCCTTTTTTTAGGAGTTGAAGCCCTTCATCCCATCCTGGAATAACTTGTCTTACACCTAGTTTAAATTCAATGGGCTCTCCTCTGTCGTAGGAAGAGTCAAATTTTGTACCATTGGTAAGGTATCCATCATAATGGACTTTCACCATATTGTTAGGTTTTGGGGATGCTCCTTGTTTTACTCTTTTTTCAATTTTATACCTTAAGCCACTTTCTGTAACTTCAAAACCTTCAGATAATTCAGTAATCAAGATTTCTCTTTCTTCGGCTTCTTTCTTCAGTTTTTCTTCATGAGCTATCATACCAGCTTCAAATGCTTGTACAGCATCAAAACTTTTGGCCTCATTACCTTTTCTGATAATGCTTACTTTTTCAAGTAAAACTGTATCTAAAGGCCTTTCATTGGCTTCGGTCTCTACGTTTCCAATAGCATCAACAACGTCTTGATGTTGTACTACTTTCCCAAAAACGGTATGCAATCCATCTAAATGAGGGGTTCGTCTTAGCGTGATAAAAAATTGACTCCCGTTAGTTTGACCTGTGTTCCCAAAAGGGTCTTTGGTATCTTGCATGTCGCTATTTGCCATAGACAAAACCCCTTTGTCATCATGAGTATAATTTCCATCAGTTTCATCTGGAAATTTATAGCCAGGACCACCTCTTCCGGTTCCTCTTGGGTCTCCAGATTGGATGATGAAATCTTTTATGACTCTATGAAATATCAAACTGTCAAAAAAAGGTTGATTTTCATAACGTTTTGTCACTCTAGGGTGAACTCCTTCTGCTAGCGCCACAAAGTTTCCTACTGTCATTGGGATGTCATCAAAATACAACTCTGCTATAAAATCTCCTTTGGAGGTTTTAAACTCTGCATACAATCCATTTTCTAGATCTGGATAAGTTTCAGAGCAGCCATAAAATAATGTTACAATTAAACTAATGGCAATGGCTTTTGAAATTTTCATCTGTTTTGGTTAAGATGTTATTTGTTTACAACGTCTATCAGTTCAACTTCAAATTTCAAGACAGAGTTTGCAGGAATGGGCCCAGTTTGTCTTGCTCCATAAGCTAATTCTGAAGGAATAACTAACTCTGCTTGTTCTCCTTTTTTTAATAGCATAATGCCTTCATCCCATCCTGGAATTACACGTCCAGTACCAACAGGAAATTCTATAGGTTCTCCTCTGTCTATAGAAGAGTCAAATTTAGTTCCATCTAGAAGGTAGCCTGTGTAATGAACCTTTACAGTTTGACCTGCTTTTGGTGATGCTCCTCTTGGGTTACTTTTTTTGATAAGGTAACGCAATCCACTTTCAGTTTCATTAAAGCCTTCGCTTGCTTCTTCTAGTTGTTTCTCTCTCAGAGCTATAGCTTCTTTTTCTGCTTCTTCCGCATTTTTTACTCCGTCTTTAAAAGATTCTACAGCATCAAAGGCTTTTGCCTCTTTTCCTTTTCTTAAGATGTTAACGGTCTCTATCACAACGTCATTAACTGGTTTGTCTCTAGAGCCTGTTTCTACTTTTCCTATGCTATCTACTACAGATTCACCAACAACTAACTTTCCAAATACGCTGTGCAATCCATCTAAATGTGGTGTTGGCGCCAACGTGATAAAAAATTGACTACCATTTGTTTTTGGACCAGCATTGGCCATAGAAAGTACGCCCTTTTCGTGTTGTAATTCAGAGTCAAATTCATCTGCAAATTTATAGCCAGGCCCACCCTGTCCACTGCCATCTGGATCTCCACCTTGGATCATAAATCCATCTATAATTCTGTGAAAAATAATACTGTCGTAGTATTTTTTTCCTTGGAATCTTTCATCTACTTCAGGGTGATTTCCTTCAGCTAAGGCTACAAAGTTTCCTACGGTCATCGGTGTTTGTTGATAATATAATTCTGTAACGAAGTCGCCTTCAGAAGTTTTAAACTCTGCATACAATCCATCTTCTAAGTCTGGATATTGAGAAGAGCAGCTATAAATAAGTACGCCTAATAATACAATTAGTGTTAATTTTAAAGTTTTCATGTTATTCAGTTTTAATTTTGATTTTATTTAAAGTTACTGTAGATTTCAATGCTACATGAGATCCAATTTTATCATTGTCTCCGTAATAGCCATAAGCTTGGTGTGAAGGGAACAAAAATGTAACCGTTTCTCCTTCCTTCATAAGTTTAAGACCTTGGCGGAGTCCCGTGAAAATTTCTTCTTTATCTATAAGTAAAGCACGCTCTCCTATATCTTCTTTTGAATATATAGTGTCGCCTTGTAATGTAAGCAAATTAAAATGAAACTCTACTTCATCACCAAATTGTGGTGTAATTGTGTCCTCAAATTTTTGTTGATTATAATAATACCAAAATCCATCTTCTGATGTAATGTAAGTAGTGCTAGAATCAATAGCAATTAATTTTTTTATAGCTTCTTCTTCTTTTTCTACAATAGCTTTATTGGCTTTAAGAAACGGAGTGGTAAAACTTTTTGAAGCTCTAGTAATTGGTGCTCTTGGTTCTGGAGATTTACAACCCAACACCAAAAATAAAATCAATATAAAAAAAGTAGTGAATTTCATTGAAGTTGGTTTTTGTAGTGGTTAATCAGATGTTCAAATTCTGATAAGGTTGCACTTAGGTCTAAATCACTTTTTCCTCCAGCAGCATTTTTATGACCTCCACCTTGGTAATGAGACCTAGCAAACGTATTTACGTCAAAATCGCCAACAGACCTAAAGGATATTTTTACGATTTTTTCTGCTGCATTTTCAATAAAAATAACAGCAAATCTGATTCCTTTAAGCGATAAAGCATAATTAACGAAACCTTCTGTATCTCCTTTTTTGAAATGATTTCGGTTTAAGTCTTCTTGAGATAAGTAAATGTAAGCTGTTTTTAAATCTGGAATGACTTTTAAGTTGTCAAGGGCTTTGCTGAGCAGTTGTAATCTGCTTATAGAATTATTATCGAATGTATTTTGATGAATTAAACTCCCTTTAGCTCCTGCATCCATCAAGTTGGCAACAATACGGTGGGTTTTGCTGGTTGTAGATGGGAATCTAAAAGAACCGGTATCCGTCATAATTCCGGTATACAGACAACTTGAAATATCTTCTGTAAGGTCTGTATTCTGAAATTCAGTAGTAATAAATTCATATACAAGTTCGCAGGTAGAGGCAATCTGGGTGTCTACAAGCATAAACTCCGCATAAGTTGAAGGTTCTTGGTGATGGTCTATCATTGCAAATGGAACTTCCAGTTGTTCTAGAAATAGCCCCAAATCTCCAGTTCTAGACAAATCGTTAAAATCTAAGGTAAAGATTAAATCAGATTGATATAATTCCTTTTCACACGTGGATGTGTTTTCATCGTAACAAAGAACAGTTTCTGCCTGTGGTAGCCATTTTAAAAAATCTGGGAAACTGTTGGGCATCATCACTGTTGAAGAAACGCCGAGCTTGCTTAAAAATAAAGAAAGACCTAAAGTAGAGCCTAAAGCATCACCATCGGGATTTTTGTGTCCTATTATAGTCACTTTTTTAGCTTGTAAAAGCAAATCTTTTAAGCCAGAAATCGTATTTATTCTCATAGATGTCAAATGTACGAATTCTTAATAATGCAATAACACAAGATATTATAGATTTGCACAAAATTGTAACTTATGAAAAATTTCACTTTAATTTTTATATCGACTCTTTTAACGCTTTCAGCTTGTAAAACTAATTCTGATGAAAAAGACTCCAAGCAACTAGCTCAAGACATTTCACAAACCAAATTCAGAATTGCACTTGGAAGTTGCAATAGGCAAAATTTACCTCAAGATTATTGGGCTACTATCCAGAAGGATACTGCTGATATTTTTATTTGGGGAGGAGATAATATTTATGCAGATACACCTGACATGGAGTTGATGCAATCCATGTATGATACTCAAAAAAATAACCCACATTATAAAGCTTTTGTTTCAAGCCTACCCCATCCGCCTATTGGCGTATGGGATGACCATGACTATGGGCTAAACGATGCTGGTAAAGAATGGGAGTACAGAGATGAAGCCAAACAACTGTTCATGGATTTTTTTGAAATAGATTCTACGCACGTTATGGCAAGTAGAGGTGGAACTTTCCAAGCAGAAGTGATTCACGTGGGTGACAGGCAAGTTAAATTTTATTTATTGGATACGCGGTATTTTAGAGACGGCTTGCTGGACGCTGAAGACTCAAATTTAAGATATCAACCACACACTACTCAAGACTCTACATTACTTGGAGAAGAACAGTGGGCCTGGCTAGAAAACGAATTGAAATCTTCTACAGCAGATTTTAACATTATAATGAGTAGCATTCAGTTGTTATCAAATCAACACGGATTTGAAACCTGGGGTAATTTTCCACACGAAGTTGAAAAAATACAAGAGCTATTGATTAAGTATTCTCCGAAAAATGTTTTGGTGTTAAGTGGAGATCGGCATATATCCGAGTTTTCTCAAAAACAAATTGAAGGTTTAGCCTATCCAATTACAGATTTTACATCTAGTGGGTTAACCCATTCTTATACCGCTTACGATGGAGAGCCTAATCCTTATAGAGTTGGAAAAGTTGTTGCAGAAACGAGTTATGGAATAGTAGATTTGGATTTTGAAACTAACCAAGCAGAATTATCTATTCGCTCTACTAAAGATGGGTCTGAGATTCAAAGTTTAAAGCTTTCGTTTTAAAACGCTAAGTCTTTAGAATTGATTACTTTTGCAGTCAAATAAAAAATAAGATTATGTCAGGAAATAAAACATTCACTATGCTTAAGCCAGATGCAGTTGCTAAGGGCTATATTGGTGATATCCTAAAACAAATTACAGGTTCTGGATTTAAAATTGTAGCACTCAAGATGACGCAAATGACAGAAACTGATGCTAAAGCATTTTACGAAGTTCATAAAGAACGTCCATTTTATGGAGAACTTGTAGAGTATATGACTAGCGGACCAATTGTTGCTGCAATTCTTGAAAAAGAAAATGCGGTAGATGATTTCAGAACGTTGATTGGAGCTACCAATCCAGAAGAAGCGGCAGAAGGCACCATCCGTAAAAAATATGCTACTTCCATCAGTGAAAATGCTATCCACGGCAGTGATAGCGATGAAAATGCTTTAATAGAAAGCAACTTTCATTTTTCAGGAAGAGAGCAGTTTTAAATTTAAAACTACTTATTAAAACTAAAAAGCCCTGTTTGGTTAGAAACAGGGCTTTTTAATTTATGTTTAATTAGTTATAATCCAAATTCAATACCAAGGCTTAAGGCATCAAATGAACCGCCATCAAGGTTTATGCTTCTAAAAGCTAGTACTAAATCTAAGGATTGGGTTATCCCATATTGAGCTTTTGGGGCCCAGTAAAAACCATCGTCAATTCCGTCTGGTGATAATCCTAAGGCAAAGCCAAGATCAAGTCCTAAAGTAAACTTTTCAGAAGCTTGAAAACGACCTGATGCTGCGATAGGTAAAAATCCAAAATCATCGAAAGATACATCATCAAAAATTGGATTACTTATTGTCTTGCCAAAATAATTAAGATAACCCACGGTAAGACCAGCACCAAATTGTTCTGAAACTTCCCATAAATAATTAGCTTCGACATTGATGCCGAAACTTGACACATCATTAGCATCTCCAACTGGAAGTGCTGCGCCTGCTCCAATATTGAACTGCTGAGCGACCATACTTGTACAGCTAATTAGAGCTATACCTATTACAAATAAAATTTTTCTCATATTTTTTAAGATTTTTAAATTATTAAGCAAATATAGACTTAAAAAATAAATAATTTATTTTTTTTTTAAATTTTCATTAACAATTATAAAATACACGTTTTGAGTCATGTAGGTATTTCATCATTTTAGCTCAAGCAGATTATTGAAATCAATTTATTTTTAAATTTTATAATTCCCTTGGCCGGGTATCTTCTCTTTGCCAGCCCAACCCTACCTCTAAACAGTTGACTGGTTAAGCCCCCCTAACTCCCCCGAAGGGTGAGGACTTTTTTTATTTTGACTGGTGAACTGGTATACATTGACTGGTGTACTTTTAACTTTGTATTTTTTATTTTATGTTCTATTTTCTCAAACTATAAAATTCCCTGATAGCTATCGGGTCTCTCCAACCTCCAAATTGTTGACTGGTGAAATGGTGAACTGGTGACAGTTGTCAGTTTTTTATTGACTGTTCGGTGTTATCTGGTAACTGATAGCTGGCAACTTTGCTCTCGGGATTTTCGCTTTGCTGCGATTTTCCTCCGATAGTTATCGGGGTTCTACTTTCAAACTTTCTACTTTCTACGCGTTAGGGATGGGAACGGTAGCTTGGTGAGGCAAAAGCCTTTTTTTATGGCTGTACCAAAGCGACCGGTAGGAAGCTCTTGGTACGGCTAATAAAAACTGGCTTTTTGCATACCAACTATAGTGGACAGCCCGCCCGAACGCCCAAATTATTCTTTACAAAATAAAAAGTATGGGTTTAATTTTATATGAAATTAGAGCGTGTTATTGGAGTTTACGGTGGGCTAAGTTGGTTATTTTGCAATATTAATAGCTCTAGTTTCTCTTATTACGGTTACTTTTACCTGTCCAGGATACGTCATGTCGGTTTGGATTTTTTGTGAGATTTCAAATGAAAGCGCAGATGCTTTTTCATCGCTAACTTTTTCACTTTCCACGATCACTCTCAATTCTCTACCGGCTTGGATAGCATAGGCTTTTTTAACGCCTCCAAAACCAAAGGCTATGTCCTCGAGGTCTTTAAGACGTTTTACATAAGAGTCAAGAACTTGACGTCTAGCGCCTGGTCTTGCGCCACTAATGGCATCACATACTTGAACTATGGGCGATAATAAAGAGGTCATTTCTACTTCATCGTGGTGAGCTC
>PXBV01000019.1 GCA_003565575.1 Psychroflexus sp.
GACTCAACGCTGCTCCAGGTACATTTTTAGATGAACCAACTAGGAATAATGAGCGTGGCAGAACTGCAACTTTTGCTGGGCTTTCTGGAGTTCTCTCTGATGAAGGTGGTAATACTCAAGTTATCGCCATTGCAGACGGTTCAAATGCTCAAGGCTTCTGCACAGCAGCAGTAACAGAAGTCACCCTCCCAGCCATAGACCAACGTGGTTATTTAAGAGAACCTATTCCAGATTGTGGGGCATTTGAATTTGGGGCAAATTTTGTTTGTAAAGTTCCAGAAAGTGTAACTTTAATCAACTTAGCGTCTTCTGGAGCTTCTTTGATTTGGGCAAAAAATCCAGATGCCTCAGAAGGCTACGAGTGGGTAGTTGTAGAATCAGGAAACGATCCTGATGCTCCTGGAGATATAGAAGCAAATGGCACAGAAATTTTAGGAACAACTCGAGCCGCTGTTACTGGTCTTAGCAATAATACAGCTTATGATTTTTATGTTCGCTCAACTTGTAGTCCTACTGATGAAAGTGATTGGTCAACGGCTGTATCTTTTACCACCTCATCTCAAGGTAACCTGTTTTCAAATTCACGTTTTACCGATATCAACGGCAACCCGTCCTTAGATGCTAATAATGACGGAACTCCAGAATGGGGAAACTATGGTATAGGTGCAGAAGTAGATAACATCACTGGAGAAAACGTTGGTCTTATTGGGGATTCAGAAGGTTTACTTAGACAAGATTTTAATGTTATTCCAGGTGTAACTTACTTGATTTCTTTTAGTTACAGATGGGTTTCTGAGTCGAGTAGCAGTAATACTAATCCTCCTAGAACACCAGTTATCAGAAATGATCAAGACAATGATTTAATTGAAACCCTTCCAGCCGTCCAAACCGATGGTGACACATGGTACACCTATTCTTATGCTTATACACATCCTACCTCTGGACTATCAACTCCTACGGATAGAGTGAGGTTCCAAATTTTTAAAGCTGATGACAACAATCAACTCAACTTCTACAACATCACCGTTTTAGAAAATGTAGACTTCAGTGCTGACTATGACTTCGTTTACAAAAATGGAGCTTGGTCTGCAGACATTACTACTTCTACAGCTACAGATGATGTTTATGTGTATGATGGTTTTGTAAGCCTAGATCATGATGTAACGGCTTCCAATTTTGAAGTGTCTCCGTGGGCAGATGTAAACGTAGAACAAGTCTTAGATATTGCCAATGAATTAAAAGTTGAAGAAGGTGGCGTCCTGACCTTTAAAAGTAGTGCTACCGGATCTGGACAACTAAAAAGCAGTACCATAGTTGGTGAAGTTAGAACAGAACGCTTTATTCCGTCTCAAACCAACAATAGAAGAGCTTTTCGATTTGTTTCTTCTTCAGTAAATTCTAGCTCACCTATTTATGATAATTGGCAAATGAAAGGTAGCCTTGTACCAGACCAATACGGCACACACATCACTGGATCTACCTCTGGAGCTAATGGTTTTGATGAAACTATCTCTGGCAATCCCTCTCTATTTGTTTTTGATGAGACATGGAATGCAATTCTCAATACAGACAATACTAGCCTAGAGCTAGGGCGTGGATACAGACTAATGGTAAGAGGAGATCGCAAATACGACTTGACCTCCAACCCCGTAGATGATCCCAATTCTGATGTAATTTTAAGAGCTAAAGGAGAAATGCTAAGTGGAACACTTACTACTGGAGCTGATCTACCAGCTTTATCAGCTGATCCAGAGGGATTTAGTTTTGTAGGTAATCCCTACCAAGCTGTAGTCAATTTTAAAGATGTTGATAAAACTAATCTAACTGACTTTATCTACGTTTGGGATGCCTCTTTAGCTGGAGATAATGGCAGAGGGACTTATGTAACCGTAGATTTGGGTCAAAATCCTTCTGTACCAGACCCGTCTTCATCTTCGGCAAACGAATTTATTGCTCCAGGGCAAGCCTTTTTTGTTCAAAATACCTCTGCTGGAAATGGAAGTATAACTTTTGAAGAAGTTCATAAAGCCACTACAGAACCTCAAGTAACGGTATTCAATACAGAGCCGGTATTTTATATCAACTCCAGGTTATATCAAACCTCAGACTTACAAAACGGAAAAACAGAAAAAGACGCCATTGGCCTAAGATTTAGTGAAAATTACACTACACTAGGTAGTGATGAAGACGCCAGTAAACTCATCAATTTAGATGAAAATTATTCTATAGTAAACAATGGCAGAAAGTCTATTGACAAACAAAACTTACCAAAAGATGGACATGAAGTCATATTGAGTTTGCTCAACTATAAGTCAAGTGAGTACAGCCTTACTTTTGACATTGGTCATGCCCCAGAAGGAATGGAAGTGTATCTACTTGATAACTATCTCGGTACTAAAACCAAGATATCAACGGAAACAATTTATGCGTTTTCAGTAGATTCTGGCAATGATGAATCTAAAGACGAAAACAGGTTTAGGCTTAAATTTGAGGAAACCACCTTAAATATTAACGGGTTTGATGCAGAAGATATTAGCTTGTACCCTAATCCAGTAAAAGACATACTTAGTATTTCATTACCAAATACTGTTGAATTAAAGTCTGCTAAAGTCTATAATATGATGGGGCAAGAATTAGCCTCTACAAAATCCCATTCTATTCAAATGGAAGACTTTAGTGCTGGCATTTATCTCGTCGAAGTTGAAACACAGCAAGGCAAGCTCACTAAAAAAGTAATTAAGCAATAACTAAAAACTTAAAAAAACCTTATGAAGTATTCTAGTAAATACCTAATTGCTCTATTTGTTATATTTATTACAGTTAAAACTCATGCTCAAGGTTTAGATGATATTCTTTTTCCTGATAATGTAGATGATGTAAATGTAACTTCTGCAACTATCCATTTTTTAATCCCTTTAGCCATTGTAGTTGGTGTTGTGATTGGCCTAAAGAAATTAAGGCAAGGAAATTAAAAGATATTATATGCTAATATTTACCCTAGTTGAAGCTAGGGTTTTCTTTTAAGTTCATCGTTCACTTAAAGCGAAAGAGCCTTCACCGCCTTCACAATCACACTTTCTACGCTGGTGGTTGTGGATACGAAAACAGAATCAGAATAAAGTTTGGCTTGCTTTGCAGTAGTTTCACCAATGCAAATAAGTTTGGATTTGGAAGTGGGATTTCCTTCAAAAAAACTCTCCACACCCATCGGACTAAAACACAAAACGGCGTCAAACATTCGATTGAAAGTTTTAGGGGTTTTTAGCGTGTCGTAAACAAAAATTTCAATGAGAGGAATATGAGCTTTTTGAAACGCTTCAGAAAGTTCTGGCCGTCGCTTCGCACTGCCAAAAAACGTAAAAGAGAGCTTAGAATATTCCTCAAGGATTTTTTGAGCTAAGGCTTGTCCAGTTTCAGCAATTACTTTGACTTCAAACCCCATAGACTTTAGTTTAGAAGCGGTTTTTTCACCCACACAATAGCATGATTGAATTTTAAAATCTTTGATATAATCTACCGTCGTCTGGCTGGTCACAATCGCATTCAGATAGCTTTCTTCGGAAATGGATACGGGTAAACTAATGCCTTTCGTTTGTATAAAATTATATTCCGTAAGACTTAATCCAGTATTGAGAATCAAGTGTTTTTGAGAAGGCGACAATAGTCTTGTAGAAAGAACTGAAGGCATGTTACAAGACTTTCCGAAGTTCTTTCATCAATTGGGCACCACCTTGTTTCAGGACTAACTCGGCGCAGCGTTTTCCAAAACCTTCTACCTGATCTAGAGCTGTAGTTTCTTCAATGATATAACTTTCTTTCCCATCTAGACTGAACAATCCAGCTTTCAAGCTTAACCTATTCTCTTTAATCCTTGCTAAAGCACCAATTGGCGCCGTGCAGCCGCCTTCCAAGGTCTTAAGAAACTCACGCTCAACCTTCACCGCCAGAGCTGTTTCTGGATGGTTAAGAGATTTTAGAGCCGTTTTACAAACTGAATTAGAATCCATCGTGACCACCAGCATCGCGCCTTGTGCAGGAGCCGGAATCATCCAGTCGAGTTCGATGTGGTTTTCAGGCTTCAAGTTGATGCGCTCAAGACCAGCTGCTGCAAAGATAGCACCTGTCCAGTCGTTGTCTTCTAGCTTTTGCAAGCGAGTGTTTACATTTCCTCTTAAGTTGACGACCTTATGGTCGGGATGTTGACTCAGCCATTGGGCCTTTCTTCTCAAGCTTCCTGTGGCAATAGTTCTTGATGATGAAAATTCATCTAAACCTTTATGAATTAAGATATCACTGGTGTTGGCTCTTGGCAAAACAGCAGCTTCCACAACACCTTTAGGCAAGGCCGTAGGCACATCTTTCATAGAATGTACGGCTATGTCGATGTCTCCTTTTATTAAAGCTACATCCAAAGTTTTAGTAAAAATTCCAGTGATGCCCATTTCATAAAGCGGTTGCTCCAAGTTGAGGTCTCCTGTGGATTTGACAGGCTTAAGAATAGGATGGTAACCCTCTTTTTCCAGAAGTGATTTGACTTTATGAGCTTGCCATAAGGCTAACTCACTATCGCGAGTTCCTATGCGTATAGTTTTTGACATATAAACAGCGTGATATAAAAATTAAGAAGGGTTGGAGGTACTCTCCAGTTCAAATACTTTTTTCAACAAAGCAATGCTATCCTCGGTAGAGCCATTGGCACTCCTCAAATGGCTTGCAAAACTTCGGGTGATTTTATGAATCACTCTGTCTGTGATAAGCTCTGCTTGTTCTTTGTCAAACTGGGTGTTTTTCTTGCTTTGGTAGTCCAGCTCCTCTATTTGAAACAGTTTAAATTTATCTTTTAAAGCCTTTATAGTTGGTGCAAACTTTCTAGTGTCTAACCACTCATTAAATTCAGCTTTTACGTCTTCAATAATAGCTTCAGCATCAGGTATATAGGCTTTTCGCTTAGATAAGGTTTCATCTGTAAGCTGAGACAAAAAGTCTAGATGCAGAAGCTTCACATTGGTCATTCCCTCCACATCATCTGCAACATTTTTTGGAATCGATAAATCCAATACTAATAAGTCTTTTTTAGGGTAAATCAATTCTTTAGTAATTGTGGGAGACTGTGCTCCTGTTGCTACAATTAGTATGTCTGTAGAGCGGATTTCTGATTGTAATTCTGAAAAATCTTTGACGATTAAATTGAATTTACCTGCGATTTCTTCAGCCTTATCTTTTGTTCTGTTGATTAAAGTAATGTTTTTATTACTGGTATGTTTTACTAAATTCTCACAAGTATTCCTGCCGATTTTACCAGTACCAAATAACAGAATTTTTTTGTCAGATACGTGATCGATGTGATCTAAAATATACTGAACAGATGCAAAGGAGACGGAAGTTACACCAGAAGAAATTCGTGTTTCGTTTTTGATGCGTCTACTTGCTTGAATAACAGAATTGATTAACCGCTCCATAAACGGATTAACCATATCTTTTTTCTTGGAAAGTGTAAAAGCAGATTTTATCTGACTTATAATTTCAAAATCACCAAGAATTTGACTGTCCAAACCGCCACCAACTCTGTACATGTGGTTAATAGCATTTTCATTTTCCAAAATGTAACCGCTTTTGTAAAACGTAGGTGTATCTCCTATGCTAAACTCACAAAGCAAATTCACAAGAATGTCTGCTTGATTAGCAAATGCATAAATCTCTGTCCTGTTGCAGGTAGAAGATGTAACGACGGATGTTAGTCCAAATGATTTTGCTTTTTCTAAAAGAGCTAATCTTTGGTCTAAACTGAGATTAAATTTTCCTCTTGTCTGCGCATCTGCTTTTTGATAGCTGATTCCTATGACGTAGAAGTTTTTATGATTTGAAACGTTATATTCTTGCATCTTATATCTCCAAAAAATATGGAGTACAAATCTAGGAGTTAAGGCAACTAAAAAACAACGATAGAAGTTCCTTTTTTGTCGTTTGACGTATTTTTAAATAAAATCTGACATATATCAGCTTAAATAAGTAATTTTGTAGTAATGATAGTCTATTCAAGTCTGCTTAATTAGAACTATTCTAAATAAAATATCAGAAATAATGATGACAACATCAGAAAAAAATATCGCTAGAGGTTCAGAACAATTTATTGAAATTGAAGAAGGAATATCCATTCTATCCGTAAAAAATGATTTTGACTATGAAGCCTGTATTACTCATAGTATCAGTGCAGACTTCATTCAATTTCACTTTTGTGTGAAGGGTGAAATCAAATTTAACTTTAATGAAGGCAGGTACGCTTTGCATATAAAAGAAGATCATTCTCTGCTGCTTTACAATCCAGAGCGTGACTTGCCCATCAATCTAGAAGCGAGTAAGGAGTCTTGGGCTGTTTCTATTTTGATATCTATAAAAAAACTGCACACTCTATTTTCTGCTGAAGCCAATTATATCGATTTTTTAACGGAGGATAATCGAGATAAAAAGTATTACAAGGAAAATTCAGTAACACCTGCTATGGCTGTAATTCTTAGTCAGATTTTAAACTTCAACCTTCACCCGTCTGTCAAAAAAATATACCTGAAGGGTAAAGCCTACGAGCTTATAGGGCTTTATTTTAACAGGCCAGCAGATGCCGATATAGAGCAATGTCCATTCTTAGATGATGAGGATAATGTTAAAAAAATCAAGCTTGCCAAAAGCATCATCATCAGTAAAATGGCAGAACCTCCAACCCTGCAAGAGTTGGCAGATGAGGTTGGTTTAAGCTTAAAAAAACTCAAAGAAGGTTTTAAAGAGATTTATGGAGATACAGTGTTCTCTTTTTTGTTTGATTACAAGATGGATTATGCTAGAAAGTTGCTAGAAAAAGGTCAACATAATGTGAATGAGGTAGGTTTAAGCATAGGATACTCAACTGCGAGTCATTTTATCGCTGCTTTCAAAAAGAAGTTTGGTACCACTCCAAAAAAATACGTTCAAGGCTAAGTAGGAATCAAAACTCATATTCAAAAAGTGAGTAAAGTCTTTTAACAATTACCCGTTTGTTGGTAGCTTCATATCCACTTAGTACATCTCTGCAAAACCTGTTGCCTTGTAAGTCTATAAAAAAGGTTTCTACAACCGTTCCCGTCATGTCTGGTAAGTTTTTCTTTAATAGAAAAAAAGCTTCTGGAGCTGAGTACAATGGCGTTTCAGTATCAATTGAAGCGTTTATCAATAAGTTGTAGGATTCAAAACGATGTACTAAGGTGTCTTTAGGTATTATTCGAATATGCTTAAGTGTTTTATCATCAACAATACTGTCTTTCACTTGTTTGAGTTCAAACTTCCTTTCTACTTCTTTTAATGAAGCATCTATACTTGGAGGATACTCACTTGTATTAAGTTTAAACAAGGCTTTATTGACTATTTGGGACTTCATCAATTCCAAGTCAAAGATGGTATACTTTCCAAAATTGATTAAGTTTACATAAACAATTTCATCTTCCAAATTATTGAAATGCATGAAAGCATTGGTGTTAGAATTGTTGCTATAGTATACTTTATTATTTAGAACCATACCAATGGGATGTTGGCAATCTTCATGTTCAAAAAAATGAGCCCGATTAAAAAATAATTTGTCTTGTTGACTAAATGCATTAGCACATAGTAACAATGGAACAAAACTAAATAAGTGCTTTAACCTCATTTTTATTTAATTGAAATAAATTTAGACGAATTATCATAAAATCGCCATGGTAAATCTACATCTTCCTCTGCATAATCTATGCCAATTCTTTTTGTTTCTACAAGATTCTTAGGCTTGTAACTTATGTGTTCTATATTTAGTTCTTTGCTAACAACACTCATTTCATTGTGCGTTTTAGAAATTCCAAAGGCTTTACTAAAGTTTCCAGGCCCGGAGGTTAAGGCTTTATCTAGTTTTTCTTTTCCTCTTCGCTTCCGCATGGTATCAAATCCTTCTAAAGGCTCTACAGCCCTAATTAATACGGCGTCTGCATTTCCTCTGGTGTTTGTAACAATATTGAATAAATGATGTATGCCATAACACAAATACACATACGCAATACCGCCAGGTTCGTACATTACTTTGGTACGTTCTGTAAATCGGCCTAAATGAGCATGGCAAGCTTTATCTCCACATCCTGCATAAGCTTCAGTTTCTGTTATGATTCCAGATGTTGTTTTTCCATCAATGCAAGTAGTTATTTTTTTACCTATTAAATCTTTGGCTAGATACACTACATCCCTGTGTTGAAAATAAGATTGTGAAAGTGTTAAGGACATCTTTTATCTATTTTAATCTAAAATAATTAAATTTATATTGATATTATAATTTAGAAATGAAAATTTTAATAGTTTGCTTATCCCTGACTTCAATTATGGCACAAGAACAAATGGTTTATGATTTTAAAAAAGAAGCACCTCACCACGATTGGAGAATTGTAAATGATGGAGTTATGGGTGGCGTATCCAAAAGTGATATAATGCGAAGCGCCAGTGGCAACGGTCTCTTTAGAGGCTATGTGTCTTTAGAGAATAATGGAGGATTTGCTTCTGTTAGATATGAAAAGTCAATAAAAAATGTTCAGGGATACCAATACGTCAAACTTAGAGTCAAAGGTAAACCTTCTATTTATCAATTCAGATTAAAGAAAAACAAAAGAGAAGAAGTACATTCTTATGTCCAAGAATTTGATGTCACTTCAGAATGGCAAACTGTAAGACTTAAATTATCTGATTTTTATCCTAGATTTAGAGGAAGAAGCTTAAATTTACCCAACTTTAACGCTGATAAAATAGAAGAAGTAGCTATATTGATTGGCAATAAACGAAAAGAAGAATTTGAATTAGAAATTGATAGTATATATTTATCTAATTAAACTTATGAACGAAGCAGACAAAAAATTTGTAGACAACTGGCAAAAAATCAAGAGCCAAGGAAAGGCGAAATACATCATTAAACACGGTGTAGGGTTTGGAATTTTTATTTTTGTCATCAATCTTCTTATCAACTATTGGGGAAAGTGGGGGCAGCTTAGTAACACTGATTTTTTTGTCCAACTTTTCATTTCAATTGTAGTAGGTGGTGGGATTTATGGAGCATTTTCTTGGTACCTCAATGATTTTATTTGTAGAAAGAAATTGAAAGATAAGTAGAATACGCCTCCATCTAACTCCCTCCCAAGGAGGGAGAACTTTTCCATGGCATCACCAAAAAATTTCGAATAAGCAATACTGAATACCAGATTTCAAATTTCAAGCTCACCGCCTCAAATTTTGAATTTTTTCTACTGCGTACTTCTAATATTTACCTTCTACTATTATTTTCGTCTTTGTTTTCATCATCTTCACTCAGGAATCATCGCTTTCAAATCTTCCAAGGTGTTGGCTTCTTCAATTTTTTTATCCTGCCTCCAGCGAAGAATTCTAGGGAAGCGTGTGGCGATGCCACTTTTATGGCGTTTGGATTCAGCAATTCCTTCAAAGGCGATTTCGAAGACATGGAATGGCTCAACGCTTCTCACAGGACCAAA
>PXBV01000220.1 GCA_003565575.1 Psychroflexus sp.
AGAGGAATGATGAAGTGTAACCGATTTTATAAGGTCTGTTAAATGAGACGTCCTATGTGCAGCATCTAAAGAATGAATAGAGACATCGGAGTCGTCACTATAACAACCCAAAAAACTAAAAAGCATGATTAGAACAGTATATTTAAACAAACCCTTCATTATCAATTATTCTGATGTAAATATTAAACAACTTCATTAAAAGAATTCCTACTCTATAGTGTTTTTTTATATTTTTGAAACGTATGAAAAATTCATCCTCATTAATTAATGATTGCTGTAAAGCATCTGTGTTTTCAAAACTTCATCAAAGATACGCTAAAGATCTTCATGATTTCATATATTATAAATTTGGCCAACAGTACAATCCTAAAGATAAAGTGCAAGAAGCCTTTATGAAACTTTGGCAAAATTGTAAAAAAATTCCACCAGATAAAGCAAAAAGCTATTTATTTTCTGTTGCAAATAACACAACGCTAAATGTAATTAAACACAAAAAAGTAGTTTTGAATTATGAAATGAATACCAAAACTGCAGACTCTGACCCTCAAGACCCTCAATTTTTACTTGAAGAAAAAGAGTATTTAGAAAGATATCAAAACGCTTTATCAAACCTTACTGAAGAAAAGAGAATGACTTTTCTACTCAACAGAGTTGAAGGTAAAACACACAAAGAAATAGCTAAAATGCTAGGGATATCCAAAAAAGCTGTAGAAAAGCGGATATACACCGCTTTAGAACAATTAAGAAAAGATATCGATAAGATTTAACATAAATGCGGTAGGACATACAAGCATTTGATTGTCATATATTTGAACGTGAATTATGAAAGAAGAAGAATTAATAAAAAAGTGGCTTAAGGATGAGCTTACTGAGCAAGAGTTAGTTGAATTTAAACAACTAGACTCCTACTCCTCTTATGCAAAAATTTCTGACTTTGCTCATCGTTTTAAAGCCCCGAAATTTGACGAAAAAGCATCTAAAGATGTTTTAGATTCGCATATTAGTAAAAAAGACACAATGCGGAGTAGATTTAAATGGGTTGCTTCTATAGCTGCAATAATTGTAGTTATTTTTGGTTTATCTAAAGTTTTAAATCTTGAGAAAGGTCTTCAAACTTTTGAGACTGAAATTGCTAACACTCAAACACTTCATTTACCAGATCACTCAAAAGTGCAATTGAGTTCAAAAACGTTTCTTGCCTACAACCCCAAAAATTGGGAGTCTAAAAGGTCATTAGAACTAAGAGGTGAAGCTTATTTTGAAGTCGCTAAGGGAAAAACATTCACTGTGGAGACTAAACATGGCCTTATACAAGTACTTGGCACTGAGTTTAACGTAAAATCAAGGAGTTATGGGTTGGAGGTCACCTGCTATGAAGGCGCTGTGTTAGTTAAAATTGACAATGAAGATCATATTTTGAAAAAAAACCAAAAGTTAATTTTTACGGATAAAAACGTAGAAAGACTTACTCCAGAATCTGATACTCCAGATTGGAAAACTAAATCTACTGTACTAAAAAGCAAACCATTAGGAGTAGTTCTAGAAGAATTTACCAATTACTATGATGTTAGTTTTGAGACATCCCAAGTAGATACCTCAAGATTGTACACAGGAAGTTTTAACCATAATGATATTGAAACTGCATTAAAATCCATTACTTTGCCATTGAACTTGACTTACCAAATTAAAGAGAGAAAGGTCATTTTAGATAATAAGTGAGATTTTATAAATACTACATTCTAATTTTTTTTCTAGGTTTTCATTTCACAAGCCTAAGCGCTCAAAACTCTAATAAACACAGAAAATTATCAAGTTATTTATCGCAAATTGAGGCAGGTTTTGATGTATCTTTTTCTTATGCCGATGAAGATCTGGAACACGTTGTTACCATTCCTTTAGAAAATTCAAATTCACTTAAAGCGCATTTAAATCACCTTGAAGAAACGACACCCTTTACTTATATTGAAAATTCCAACAACAACATATTAGTAATTCCAAATTCAACTTCAAACTTTATATGCTTATCCTTAGTAGATGAAATTTCTGATAAAGCAGTTAAAAACGCTTACCTTAAAGTTGGACCTTTCACTTTCAAATCCAACCAAGCAGGAAAAATAGTTCTACCCAAGCCAAAGGAAGATTTAAATCTACGCTTATTTTCAGAGGGTTTTGTTCCAAAAGAAATAAAAGCAAGTGACTTAAAGCCTGATGTGGAATGTTACCCAATGAGATTAACTCCATTTTTTGAACTTTTAGATGAAATCTTACTCACTAGTTTTCTTACAAGTGGCATCAAAAAGTTCACCACTGGTGAGTTACAAATTAATTACAATCAATTTGGGCTTTTACCTGGCTTAATTGAACCTGATGTTTTGCAAAGTTTACAAGCCTTACCGGGAATAACAAGCCGCAAAGAGAGCGTTTCCTACCTTAACGTTAGAGGTGGTACTCATGATCAAAACCTATTTCTTTGGGATGGAATAAAAATGTATCATACGTCTCACTTTTTTGGGATGATTTCTGCCTTCAATCCTTTTATGACAGAAAAAGTAAGTCTTATAAAAAATGGAACTTCATCAAAATATGGGGATGGTGTATCTAGTCTTATAGACATGAGAACCAACGATTCTATTGCTTCAACCTACAAAGCAAGTGTTGGGATGAATCTAATGAACCTAGATGCCATGGTTGAAACCCCACTCTCAAAAGCTTCATCTCTTGAATTTTCTTTGCGCCAATCCATAAATTCTGTTTGGGAGAGTCCTACGTACAATCAATATTTTGACAAAGTATTTCAAAATACGGAAATCACAAATTTTGAGCCTGATAATTTCACACAAGAAGATGAATTTTCTTTCTTTGACGCTTCCTTGAACTATAAGCACCAACTCACCGATAAAGATTATTTAAAACTCAACGTTTACTACAGTAACGATGCTTTTTTACTGAACAGATTTGAAATAGAAGACACTAACCTCAATACAAGATCCAGTGATTTAGAACAATCCAATGCTGCTTTAGGCGCATTTTACAATAGAAATTGGTCTGAAAAAACCTCCACTCAAATTCGCCTTTACACCTCTAGATATTCACAAAACTCTACCAACACCAATTTATTAAATCAGCAGAGTTTAGAACAAGTTAATGAAGTACTTGAAGCTGGGCTACGATTAAACTTACAAACTAAACTTACGCCAAACGTGAGATTAGAGTCTGGGTATCAATTAACGGAAACCGCTATTCTTAATTCAGAATTTAATAATAATCCAAGTTTTTTCAGGGAGACGCAAAACTCCATTTTAACCAATAGCATATACTCCCAGTTGGGATACCTTTCTGCCAACAATCGCCTTAACCTTCAACTTGGCGGAAGACTTAACCACTTTTCAAAATTTAATAAAGTAATTGCAGAACCAAGACTAAATTTAAGCTATCGTGTTTTTAATGACTTATTTTTTGAGTTACTGGGAGAGCAAAAAAGTCAAGTCACCTCACAAATCATAGATTTACAAAGTGATTTCCTTGGTGTAGAGAACAGAAGGTGGGTTCTTTCTAACCAGGAAACCCGGCCAATTATTAGAAGCCAACAAATCTCTACAGGATTTAATTATGTAAAGCCAAACTGGTTCATCAACGCTGATTTATTTTTAAAAAAAGTTAATGGAATTACAGCTCTTGGGCAAGGTTTTCAGAATCAATTTAGATTTTTACAGGATCATGGAAGTTATGAGGTCAAAGGCTTAGATATTTTGGTTAATAGAAGTTTTAATAGAATATCAGGCTGGGTGAGTTATAGTTTATCTGAAAACAAATACAGGTTTGAAAATCTATCGGCTTCAAGATTTCATAATAATTTAGACATAAGGCATGTGGTATCTATGGGGCTTAACTATGAAAGTAATGGTTTAAAATTATCGGCTGGATTCAACTGGCATTCAGGCGTCCCTACTACGCTTAGGTCTGAGCAACAACCTGAACCTTTGCAGCAAATACAATTTGAAGCACCAAATGCAGAAAGACTTCAAGACTATTTCAGGCTAGACTTATCCTCTACCTATACCTTCACGCTTTTGAATAAAACCAAAGCCTTGACGGGAATTTCATTTTGGAATCTTTTAGGAAGAACGAATTTGTATAATCAATTTTATTTAATTGATGCAAATCAAAACATCCAGCAATTTCAACAAAGAGGATTAAACTTCACGCCCAACTTCGTATTTAGACTTAGCTTTTAAAATTTTAATTATTTCTAAAAAAAATAGATTTAAGATTTAACTTTATAAAGACATTAAAGTCAAAGTTGAAACAAGTGTTTAAACTATTCTAAAACTATTTTCATGAAATCAATATTAATAGGACTTTTTATGATTTTGGGCGTGTGTTCTCAAGCTCAAGATTTTGGCTTAGATTATTATTTACCTACCAACGTGTCTTATAACCAAGACATCCCTAAACCAAGCGAAATCCTTGGATATGTGCCTGGAGAATGGCATGTAAGTCATGACAAGCTAGTTCATTATATGACAACCATAGCAGAATCTTCTGATAGAATCACAATTGAAAACAGAGGATTTACCTATGAGCAAAGACCACTTCTTTTACTTACTGTAACGTCTCCAGAAAATCATAGCAAACTTTCAGAAATTAAAGAAAAACACCTACAAATCATAACAGGCGAAGTGTCCAAATCGGAATTGGAAAACATGCCTGTAGTGGTAAATCAAGGCTTTTCCATCCATGGAAACGAGCCAAGTGGGACCAACGCAGCTTTGGTATTAGCCTATTATCTAGCTGCAGCAGAGGGTCCAGCTATTGATAACATCCTCAACAATACTGTGATTCTTTTAGACCCAAGTTTCAATCCAGATGGGTTGCAGCGTTTTGCATATTGGACAAACACCAACCGAAGCACGCATTTAAACCCAGACCCACAAGACCGTGAGTTTTCTGAAATTTTCCCTGGAGGTAGAACCAATCATTATTGGTTTGATATGAATAGAGACTGGCTCCCAGTTCAACTATTAGAAAGTCAGGCTAGAATTAAAACCTTTTATGACTGGAGGCCTAATGTGTTAACAGATCACCATGAAATGGGCTCTAATTCGTCATTTTTCTTTCAGCCAGGAATACCATCAAGAACTAATCCATTAACTCCTCAACTCAACCAAGATTTAACGGAAGCTATAGGAAATTATCACGCCAAAGCTTTAGACAGCATTGGTTCACTTTATTACTCTAAAGAAAGTTTTGATGATTTTTACTACGGCAAAGGCTCTACCTTCCCAGATATTAATGGTTCTATAGGTATTCTTTTTGAACAAGGAAGCTCTAGAGGCTCAGGACAACTTACAGATAATGGCTTATTGAGCTTTCAATTTACCATAAAAAACCAGTTTACTACAGCGCTTTCTACTTTAGAAGCTTCTGTAGCTTTAAAAACTGACATACTAGGATTACAACATCAGTTTTTTAGAGATGCTGAAAAAAGAGCAGATAAAGGCGCCTATGTTTTTGGTAGAAAAGGTGATCCCGTATTGACTAATGAGCTTGCTAAAATTCTGAAAAGACATCAAGTAGAACTCTACAAACTCACCAGTAATCAGTCTCTGAATGGTAAAGAGTTTGAAGTTGATGCTTCATACATCATTCCAAAAAACCAGTTACAAAACAGACTTGTAGAAGCTATGTTTGAAGAAAGAACTAGCTTTCAAGATAGTATATTTTACGACGTGTCCGCTTGGAGTTTTAAACATGCTTTTGATGTAGACTTTACAGAAGTTAAATCTATTTCTATGGGAGAAAAAGTAGAAGAAGCTATACTAAACACACCTGCAGATTTAAAAAGATCAAACTATGCTTACGCCATGAGGTGGAGCGATTTTAATAGCCCAAAGGCACTGTATAAAATCATGAATGCTGGCGTGAGAGTAAAGGTGGCTAAAAAACCATTTCAATCTTCTACAGAAGAGTTTGATTATGGAACTATCATGATTCCAGCTCAAAATCAAGATAAAACAGCAGATGAAATTTATGAGATACTGAATGCCCTTCAAAAAGAAAACCACTTACATATTTCTGCTTTAGAAACAGGTCTTACTCAAGGTATTAATCTTGGTAGTCCTAATATGAGTCATCTAGAAATGCCTAAAATTGCGTTACTTGTTGGAAACGGTGTGACTTCCTATGATGCTGGTGAAATTTGGCATATGCTTGACTACAGATACGAAATTCCTGTTACCAAATTAGATGCAAAAGATTTTGGGAGAATAAGCCTAGATAAATACACACATCTTGTTATCCCAAACTCTAGAGCCAATACCTTAAGTTCATCTGGAAAAAACAAGCTTAAAGATTGGGTAAGAAAAGGAGGTAACATCATAGCTTACAAAGGCACTGCAAATTGGTTAAAAGCTGAAGAATTAATCGATTTTAAAACAGTGAGTGATACTGTGGTTGCAGACAATGTGAGTTTTGTAGATAGAACTGAATTTTATGGAGCTAAACGAATTGGTGGAGCTATTTTTAATACCAATGTAGACACTACTCACCCATTACTTTACGGATATAATGATGATGAACTAGCTATATTTAGGAACTCCAATATGATGCTTGAAGCAGATAAATTAAGCTTTAACAATCCTATTCAATACACCCAAACTCCATTGCTAAGTGGATACATTAATAAAGAAAATTTAGAGTTGATAAAAGGTACCGTTCCCTTCAAAAAGAACAGCTACGGAAGAGGTAATGTTATGATTTTTACAGACAATACCAACTTTAGAGCATTTTGGCTGGGTACGTTTAAACTGTTCATGAATTCAATATTTTTCAGTGATCAGATGTAAATCGTTTGTTTTAATTTGTTTTGATTCGAAAAAGTCTGTTTCTTTATAGAGACAGGCTTTTTTGTTTTATGTTTATAAAATTAAATTACTGTTTATCAAATTATGAGAGCTTTAGTCATATCAGGTGGAGGAAGTAAAGGCGCTTTTGCTGGTGGAATTGCAGAATACCTAATTAACGAATGCAGAAATCACTATGATTTATTCTTAGGAACTTCTACTGGGAGTTTACTTGTCCCTTTGTTATCTATTGGCGAAATTTCAAAATTGAAATCTATTTACACCTCTGTCAATCAAAAGTCCATATTTAACAGAAACCCATTTATCATAAAGAAGAAAGAAGAAGAATTTGAAATCAAAATCAATCATTTCAACATTCTGCTTGGCTTTTTACAAGGCTCAAAGACATTTGGAGAAAGCAAAGCTTTAAGACGTTTAATCTTTGACACCATTACACCCAAACGTTTTGAAGAAATGCAACAACAATCTAAAGATGTTATCATTACTGTCTCCAACATTAGCTTAGGCAGTGTAGAATATAAATCTGTGAAGGAATACGAGAGGGAAGAATTTTGCGAGTGGATTTGGGCCTCCGCTAATGTGATTCCTTTTATGAGCCTATTCACCAAAAACAACTTTGATTATGGTGATGGAGGCTTGGGCAATGTAGTACCTATAGCAGAAGCTATCAATAGAGGTGCAAGTGAAGTAGATGTAATTGTGCTTAAGGCTGAAAACCTGGCACAAAAACAGCCAGTAAAAAACGTGCTTGACCTCACCACACGGGTATTTGATTTTCTCCTTGATCAAATCATACATAATGACATTACCATTGGAGAGCTGAGAAGTAAATACGAGCAAGTCCGTCTTAATTTCTACCATCCTCCAGAAATGTTGACAAAAAATTCTTTAATTTTTGACTCGAAACTTATGACCGAATGGTGGCAAATGGGATTTGATTATGCTAAAGCTAATGCCCCTTACTGCCATAGCATTCAAACTAAAATGTTTGAAAAAGGAAATTCAATCCACCTAAGCTAAGGCTAAACTAATTCATTTTGAGGAGTTTTTTCTACATCACGAGGGCATAGTAAAAACCACCATTAAAAAGGTACTGTAGTTTCCGTATTATAAGGATAACGTCTTATGATAAAAGGAGGTGATTCTTTACAGTTTTGGTTGTAATGCAATTTAAAATTATTGAGAAGCGGAGCATAAGAATATACGGGTACGTTTAATTCTTGCATGGACCAATTGAAGACACTCAAGTATAGCTTTTGTTCAAAATCTATGGTCTTGACATCCGTATTTATGATTTTCACACATGAAGTATCAACGTATAAATAGGACATTTTTCCACTATATAAGTCGAATGAAAATTGAGGTGGGTATTTACCTATAAAACCTAAAATAGGCAATACACCTATGATGATAGAAAGAATAACCCCTCTTGAATTAAAAAGCAATTGTTTATTGAAACTAGGGCTTTCTTGTTTCAAAAACAGAAAAGCCAGAAGTATCATCATCATATTCCAAGGCCAAACAATACTATTGTAGTTACTCCCAAAAGGCCCTAGCGCCAACAATAACAACACATGCATACTTATTAAAAGAATCCATCCTCTGGTTTGGAAACGTGTCCAAATCAAAATTCCACCTACAATTTCTAGTACGGGTAAAAGAAACCCCAATGCTTTTACTACTCGTGAATAGGCTATTTCTGTTGAAACGCCCATCGTATCCACTAGAAAAAACTTAGCCCAAACAAAATTACTAAAGCCTAAATTGAATTTATGAAGACCACTAAAAACATAAGTTGCAGATAGGAGTAACATAACGTAAAATTTGAAAGATCTGGGCTTTAGAATAAAAATGAGTAAGGTCATCATAAATTGAAACAAAGTGGGTTGCCAGCGCATCTGGTCTAAACTCATTAGCAACAATTCTAGCGTAAATACAATGATTAAAAAGACTCTATTCGGCTTAAAAAATGCTACAACCATAAAGAGTAAACTCAGGATTGCAACGCCATCCGAAGCTAAAGACGGTATGAAAGTTAAGACCTCAAACAGGGGCAATTCTGGAAAAGTACGCCCCCAAGATAGCCATAAATGGGAGGACATTGCTTTAAAGACAACCCAAAACAAAGCTGTGATTCTAAGAATCCAAAAATTAAAATTAGACATAAGAGTATTGCTAACTAAAACATATCCCTAAACCCACATCACTTTCATTTCAATTGATCATCCTAAAGCTTTAAGAATTTACTCAAAACCCATTTTTCAGAATTTTCAAGGTTTAGACAAACAATAGTAATTAATATTTCTAAGCCAAGTCGCTGATTATCAAAAAGCTTATCCACATAGTTTTCCACAATTTGTGCAAAGGCCACTAACTACTAGTCTTAAAAGCAATAAAGATTTAATTCGAAATGCTCTCAATACATCCAGATCACATCATTCTAGGTATCCATCAACATTAAAAAAACCAGGACACCTGCCTACTGAAGTCTTCAATCAAGCTCGAGCTGACAGTTGTATCAAAATGTCTGTTCGAGTGGTTTTTTAACCGATGCGGGAGCAATTGGTTAAAAAATTGTATCGAGAACCATTGGCGGCAGAGCTCTCGATACTATTTCAATTAGTTTTAATGACTAATTGAAA
>PXBV01000317.1 GCA_003565575.1 Psychroflexus sp.
AAACCACAAACGAAGCTTTTGCCTTGGCAGAAAATTCAAAGTTTGGACTAGGACTCAGCGTATTTACAAAAGATATTGATAAAGCGCTTTCGTATGCAGAACAAGCTAGTGATGCTGCTTTTTTTGTCAATGAATTGGTAAAATCTGACCCGCGTTTACCTTTTGGAGGTTCAAAACTATCTGGCTTTGGACGCGAACTAGGCAAAGATGGGATGATGGAGTTCGTTAATCGAAAAACTGTTTACGTTAAGTAAGAGAAATTTACCCAGAAAATGATAAATACAAAAGGCAGAAGTCGAAACTTCTGCCTTTTACGTGTCAACAAAATTAAAATTTAAAATTGTTTCTTAGCTAAGTACCACGTAGTTTTTTCTACTGAATCATCAGCAACTCTTGCTTCATAATCTTTCAAGGTTTTTGGTGGTGGCACGATTGCTTTATCACCTTTTTTCCAATCTAAAGGACATGCCGCTCCATGTTCATCAGAAAACTGAAGAGCTTCTAAACATCTTAAGATTTCATCCATATTTCTTCCTACATTGAGTGGGTAATACATGATGAGTCTTATCTTTTTGCTTGGATCAATAAAAAATACGGCTCTCACGGCTGCTGTTTCGCTTTCATTAGGTTGAAGCATACCATAGAGTTTTGAAACTTTCATATCTATATCTGCAATTATAGGAAAGTCCATGTAAACGCCTGTATTTTGTTTTACGCTATCTACCCAACCTATATGAGAATGAATAGAATCTATACTTAAACCCAACAATTCTGTGTTTAAAGCTTCAAATTCCTTCTTTCTCTCTGCAAAACCACTCATTTCTGTAGTACAAACGGGAGTGAAATCTGCTGGATGAGAAAACATGACCGTCCATTTATCTGGGGCAAACTCAGACATTTTCATTTTTCCAGTAGTTGTGACTGCCTCAAAATCTGGCGCTTTATCTCCTATTCTAGGCATTTGTGTTGTTGGCTGTGTTAAACTTTCTTGTTTTAAATCTTCCATTTTATTTGAATTAAATTAATTAATATTTGATGACACAAATATAAGTTTTACCTATCGTTTTTTAAGTAACAATAGTTACATCAAATAATTATTTTGATTTAATTTTTGAATTCAAAAGTTTAATCCACACTTACATTTTAAAATTAAAGCTTTTAAACATCTATGAAAGAAAGTAATCCCAGATTAGTTTTCTGTGTTTGAGTCTTCTAAATCTACCATATCATCCAAAGCAGAATTTACTTCTTTTTGGGTTTTATACAGTGTCGTTTTACAATACTTGATTAATTCTGATGCACGCTCTACTTTCTTGGTCAATTCATCTACAGAAACAGTGTCGTTTTCTATATCTTCAACAATAGACTTCAATTCTTCAATGGCGTATTCATAGTTTTTTATTTTACTCATCTGTCTTTGTTTTAAGAACCTCACTTTCAGCATATCCATCAAAAAAGACGGTTTTCAATCGGTCCCCTGTTTTTAAGTCTTTACTAGATTTTATAATCTTATCGTTTACCAAATTCAATGTATAGCCTCTTTGTAATAAACGTTTTGGTGAAAGAAGGTTTACGGTTGAATGTAAATGAGCAAGATTTTGTTCATGCTGTCTTAAGTTTGAAGAGGTTTCTCTTTTTATGTGGGTTTGTGTTTGTTTGATAAAGTTATTTTGCTTTTGAAAATGCTGCTTGATCATCCAAGACAAGCGTTGTCCTGAGTTTTGCAGAAAATCCATCTGTTTTTGAACAAATGTGGGTATTCTAGATTGAATGCGCTGTTGTTGTACTTGCAAGAGATAAGTTTGGTTTTGCAAAAGCGATTCAACTTGAGTTTTAAATTTAAGATGATGATTTTGTAGGCTATTCCTTTCTGTGATTATTTTGGACTCTATCCCTTTTTTGAAACGTGTACGGTAAGCCTTAAGCTCTTCAACAGCATTTTGAAATTTACTGATAAAAAAATAAGCAACATCGGTTGGTGTTATCTTATTGGCATAAGAAACCATTTCCAACAGGGTTTGATTCGTAGAATGACCGATTCCTGAAATAATCGGTAATGGAAATCTTGCTACCTTAGAAGCTAAGATAAAACTATCATAACAGCTTAAGCCCACGTCTCCTCCTCCACCTCTTATAATCGTCACCACATCAAACCTATGACTTTGGTTTGCAATATGTTCTAAAGCCTCCGATATGGAGTTTATGGCTTTATCGCCTTGAAGTAATGCCGAAAACAATTCAACATTTATGTTGAAGTGAGAGAATTTTTCAATAATGTTTTTGAAATCTTGATATCCCTTACTCGTTTCAACAGAAATTACAGCTATGCGTCGAGGTAATTTTGGAAATAGCAAAGAACGGTTTGCGTTATAAATACCTTCTGCTTTCAAGCGTTTTAAACTTTCGCTTTTTTCTTTAGCCATTTCACCAAGCGTAAAACTTGGATCTATGTCGATGATATTTAAAGAGAAACCATAATTGGGGTGGTAATTTACTTTAGCAAGAAGCAAGACCGTCATCCCTTCAGAGATCCTTTGTTTTGTAACGTCTTCAAACTGTTTGGAAATGGTTTTAAACGTAGTATTCCAAATGGTGGCTCGCATTTGTGCAAGCACTTCACCATTTTGTTTTTCAACCAAATCTGGGTAACAATGCCCACTTTTGGTGTAAGCGTTTAGTTTTGCAATTTCAGTCTTGATCCAATATGGCTTACTGTAATGAGTACTAATCATACGCTGCAAACTCCTACCAATATCAAGTAGAGTAAATACAGAAGATTGAGGACTAGCCGCCATATCGAATTACAAGTAACGTTCTTGAATGATGTGGATATGATGTTTTTGATGACCGGTCAAAATGAAGGGAATGGATCTTACAGAAAGCGGACCTCCGCTTGCTTGACCGGTATTGGCGTACACTTCTGGCAAAAAACTCCTAAAAAGAGAAGTAGTTGAACTCCTCAAAACCTCAAATTCTTCCACTAAATCTGTGATGGAGCGCTGTTTTGAAAAACAATGTTCTGCATAATGGTTTTCATCATAACCAGGTAATTCTGTAAAATCGAAACGTGAAAATCTCAGTGCTCGATTTGAAAAGATACGCTCTGTATCTAGCAAGTGTTGTAAAATTTGCTTTGGTGTCCATTTACCATCAGCGTAGCTAAAATCGTGTTTTTTTAACGGCAGGGCTAGAAAAAAATCAGCTAATTCACTTTTTTCTTCTAAGGCTTGAAAAAGCTCTGTATTTGACTCAACTCGGTTTAAGTATTTTTCATAATATGATTTATACTCTCCTGAAGTGATATCTGATTTTAAAACCTGCATTATTCTACACGTTTAACAAAACTACCATCTCTTCTGTCTTTTTCTTCCCTAAGTAAGGCTAGTTCTCTACCTGTTTGACCTTGAACGGATGAATTTTCTTGGGCACGCCTTATTAAGTATGGAATCACGTCTTTAATAGGGCCAAACGGAACTAACTTTATAGCGTTAGAGTTAATTCGGCCTAGATTGAAACTGATGTGATCACTCATTCCATAAAGTTGACCAAACCAAATTCTATCATCAGACAGGTGTAATTCTTGCTGACTCATCAACTGCAGCGCCATATAAGTACTTACCTCATTATGCGTCCCTATAAACTGAGAAATATCTTCTATGTTATCAATACAATAACACATAACGGCATTAAAATTTACATCTGTAGCTTCTTTATCTTCACATATAGGAGTTGGGTAGCCATATTTTTTTGCTCTGGCATTTTCCTTCTCCATGTAAGCACCTCTTACAGTTTTAAAACCTAGTTTAAAACCTTCTTTTTGGGCACGCTCGTGAATTCCTTTGACGTAAGATAACCTATCCCATCTGTAACATTGGAGGGTATTAAATATAATAGCTTTTTCTTTATTGAACTTTCGCATCATATCTTCAATAAAATTATCTGCTGCATCTTGCATCCAAGATTCTTCTGCATCTATGAGTAAGCGCGTATCGTGCTCATAAGCCGCTTGGCAAACACGTTCAAACCTTGCTTTTATGCTCTCCCACTCTTTTTGTTCTTCATCGGTTAGGATTTCATTAGCTGTAACCTTTTCCCAAATCTCAAACCGACCTAATCCCGTAGGTTTAGCAACAGCAAATGGAATTTCTTCTGCACCAGCAGCATATTTTATGATTTCAATTTTATCATTAGCTGCTCTATCAAATTCAGCTTCTGTTTCTTTGCCTTCTACAGAATAATCAAGTACACTATACACATTTTCCTTTCTCATCTTTTTTACCAAAGGCATACAGTCATCTTGACTTACTCCACCACAAAATTGCTTAAATATTGTAGCTTTTACTAAAGGTTCTATAGGTAATCTTAAACTCAGAGCCAAATTGGTTGCTCTAGTGGAAATCGGAACAAAAAACGGTACATTCATCAAAGAAAAAAGAAAAAGAGAACGCTTAAGGTCCTTGTCTGATTTCAGTACAAACGCATGCTTTGTGTTATTAAATATTTTAGTATCAATCATAATTTTTAAAATGTGGGGAAAGATATAAAAAATGATGTAGTATTTTCGCTTAAAATATTATCTATTTCTTTAACCTTAACAAAGCTTTTAAGTATGGAAACCATACAATTAAAATCCTATAAAATTGCATTTCAAAAACAAGCTTATCAAGAGCTCAATGCGTTGATAAAAAATCAATCCTATTCTTCAATTTATATACTAGTAGATAGCAACACCAATGCGCTATGCTCTAAATTTCTTTCTGAACAACTGGAAGCTGATGTTAAGATAGAGTGGATTGAAATTGAGCCTGGAGAGGAACACAAAACCATCTCCACTTGCAACGAAATTTGGAAAACACTTTCTGAAACAGGAGCTGACAGAAAGTCTTTAATGATAAATTTAGGTGGTGGTATTGTAACCGATGTAGGCGGTTATGCAGCTTCATGTTTCAAAAGAGGGATTGATTTTGTTCACGTTCCTACAACACTTTTAGGCATGGTAGACGCTGCCATTGGTGGTAAAAATGGCGTGAATTTAGATAGCCTAAAAAATCAAATTGGAATTATAAGACCCCCAAAACTCATACTTGTAGATGTAGGTTATTTGGCCACACTCCCGCAAGAAGAAATGCGAAGTGGCCTTGCTGAAATGCTTAAACATGGGCTCATAGACAATGAGGAGGATTTCTTTGCTTTTGAAGACTTATCTCAATTTGAAGTTGAAAAACTACCCGAACTTATCCATGATTCAATACAAATTAAAACTAGAATTTCTGAAGAAGATCCATTCGAAAAGGGAATCCGAATGGCGCTAAATTTTGGTCATACGCTTGGGCATGCCATAGAGTCCTACCATATGGAAAATCCTAAAAAAACAAAATTGTTACATGGAGAAGCAGTGGCTGTAGGTATGATTTTGGCACTAAAGCTTTCTGTAGATGTTCTTGGTTTTGACAAAACTACATGTGATAGAGCAAGCCGAGTGATTACAAATTACTTTAAAAAAGTAGACTTTTTGGAAACAGATATATCAAACATTCACAGCTATTTGATTCATGACAAAAAGAATACAGCTGGGAACATCAATTTTTTACTTCTTGAAGCGATTGGTAAACCAAAAATAAATTGTAAAGTCACAGATGAGCAAATAATAAAGGCTTTTGCATACTACAAAAGCCTTTAAAAAGTAATCAACAAAATTTAAAATTTAATTTAAAGCCGCTTGAGGCTCAGATCGTTCTGTGGTTTCAAGACTTGCCAAGTAACGTTCTGCGTCTAATGCAGACATACACCCTGTTCCTGCGGCTGTAATGGCTTGACGATAAACTTTATCTTGGGAATCTCCACAAGCAAAAACACCTGGATAGTTTGTTTTTGTAGTTTTAGGTTCGGTGATGATATACCCTACCTCATCCATTTCTAAGAAGTCTTTAAAAATATCGGTGTTGGGTTTATGGCCTATTGCAATAAAAAGCCCTGTAATTTTAATTTCTTCTTTTTCTCCTGTTTGGTTATTGACCATGCGTAAACCCTCAACAACTTGATCGCCAAGCACTTCATCCACTTCAGTATGGTATCGCAAATCTATATTTTTAGTATTTTCAACACGGTGTTGCATCGCTTTAGAAGCTTTCATTTCTCCTTTTCTTACTAACATGGTAACTTTAGAGCAGATTTTAGCTAAATAGGTAGCCTCCTCACAAGCCGTATCTCCACCTCCAACAATGGCAACATCTTGACCTTTGTAAAAGAAACCATCACAAACTGCACAAGCGGAAACGCCTCCACCTCTTAAGCGCTGTTCACTTGGAATGCCAAGATATTTGGCAGATGCACCTGTAGAAATAATAAGCGTTTGTGCTTCTATCCAAGTTTTATTATCAACTTGAGCTTTATGGATTCCACCAATTTCTTTAGATAACTCTACTTTTGTCACCATCCCCACTCTTACATCTGTTCCAAACCGTTCGGCTTGTTGCTGAAGTTCTACCATCATTTGTGGCCCATCTATACCATTAGGATAACCAGGAAAGTTATCTACCTCCGTAGTGGTTGTAAGTTGGCCTCCAGGTTCCATTCCAGTGTAGACTACAGGGTTCATATCTGCTCTTGCAGCATAGATTGCAGCTGTATATCCTGCTGGACCAGATCCAACTATTAGGCACTTAACACGTTCTATTTGTTCTGACATCTCAAAAATTTTTACAAAGGTAATAAGATTTTAGTTGATGTATAAGACTAAAAATTTGTATTTTAAATAGAGGTATTATCAATTCTTATGAAATTTGAAGCGTGATTATAGATTTGATCTAATTTCCTTCATTATCTGCCCTATTTAATTTAATTGCTGACTATATTTTAATAAATTTGAAGATTAAAGCCATAGTTATGAATAAGGCGCTTTTAAAGCAACTTGAAGAAAAATATCAGGAACTTGATGCGAATCCTGATACCTATTTAGAAGGACTTTTATACTCGAAACCAACAAACTATTGGGATTATATTCAGGTAGATACACTTCTTACGCTTCAAAAACCCAAAACTGATTTTGAAGATGAAACCGTTTTCATCATTTATCATCAAATTACAGAGCTTACCCTCAAACTTATGATTCACGAGGTAAAACAAGTCTTAGGCCTTGATGATTTTACCTCTGAAAAAAAATTCACAGAAAAAATTAAACGCCTTCTAAGATATACTGATATGCTCATCACATCTTTTGAAGTCATGACCGAAGGCTTAAATTATCAGGATTACAATAAGTTCCGACTTGCTCTTACACCAGCAAGTGGCTTCCAAAGTGCTCAATTTCGATATTTGGAATTGATGTGTACTCCTGTTTTAAATTTGGTAAACAGCGAAGGAAAAAAAAGACTTCCTGAACAACCAAACTTGGATGATATTTTTGAAAATATATATTGGCGTGATGCTGGCTACAACCATAAGACTGGAAAACTTACGCAAACTTTAAAGGAATTTGAAAATAAATACTTATCAAGTTTCAAATCTTTAGTTCAAACTGCTCAGGGCAGAACCCTGTTTGATCAATTTTTGAAGTTTAAAAATCCTTCTGACAACCTCATCTTAAGAATGAAAGATTTTGACCACCAGTATAATGTAAGTTGGTCTAGAATTCATTTAAAAACAGCTAATACCTATTTGAACAAGAAAGGAGAACAAAAGAAAGCCACGGGTGGCTCTCATTGGAAAAAATATTTACACCCTAAACACCAACAACGGTGTTTTTTTCCAGAAATATGGAAAAATGACAGCATACTGGATTGGGTATGATGTTTGAAGTAATAAAATTATGAATATCTATAGACACATTTATTTTATAATTTTAGTGATGTTGAGTTATCAACCTTATGCTCAAACAGACTTTGATATGTTTGATATGAAAACTGTAGTTTCTCTAAGTATAAATATTGACCCGTTTAGTACTTACGCAGTTGGAAAAGAATTTGATTTACCAGAGGTAAATATTTTTAAAGATAAATTTTCTAAACGACCAGAAATTGATATGGTAGCTGCTGCTAACCGCAAAGCTTACAGAGCTCAACAACAACAAGAGCAAACGTATTCTTTTATTGAAAGACAAACTGCCATTTTTAGCAATAATAAACCCATAGACAACTCCTCTTCTTCGCCATTTTCTCCTTCTTATCATCAACAGCCTATTTACTCTGATTTAAATCGGGTTAAAAATTCTGCATACGAGGATTTGGGAGACAAACATAGACGCTTGTCACCCTTCTATCAAGTTTCTCCATTTAGAAGGCAATCAGGATCTGGGTTTTACTTCAACAGGTGGTAGTTTATTTTTTTAAAAAAATACCAACTCCATTTTCTATTGAAATTTGTCGCTCTTTGTAAAGCGTTCCTATCGCTTTTTTGAACGCTTTTTTACTTAAATGTACCGTATCGTAAATTAATTCTGGTTTAGATTTATCATGAAGCGGCAGAAAGCCATCCTCTGTATTCTGTAGCACTTCCATGATCTTATTGGCATTGGGTTCAATTCCTCGATAGCCTGGACGCTGCAAAGCTACATCCAATTTATTGCCAGGTCTTATTTTTTTTATAACGCCTTTTAATCGGTCACCTGTTTTTAAATCCTGAAACACTTCATCTTTGTACAATAAGCCGCTATGGATTTCATTAACGATAACATTGTAACCCATTTCGGTAGGATTGGTCACAATTAAATCTACTTCATCAAAATGCTCTATCGTCAAAATTGCATTATCCACAAATTTATTGACACGGCTTGAAGCTACAAGACGATTGGTTTGCTCATCGAGGTAGCAAAATATCAAGTAATTTTCTCCTTTTACCATTTTATAAGCCTGTTCCATATGCGGGACAAAAAGATGCTTTTCTAACCCCCAATCTAAAAAGGCACCAAAATCATTACTATCTACGCAGGTGAGGTATGCAAACTCATCTAGCATCACCTTTGGCTCCAAAGTGGTGGCCACAGGCCGTTCATCAAAGTCCAAATACACAAAAACTTCTATGTCATCTCCAATTTCAAACTGATTGGGTTTGTATTTGTTGGGAAGTAACACCTCTTCACCGGCTTCATTTTTCAAAAAAAGTCCAGGAGGTGTATCTCTATCTATCACCAAAGTATGCTTTACGCCTAAATCTAACATTCAAAATTTATTTAGACCACAAAAGTAATGAATTTTAAGCTTGCTCAAGTTTCATCACATCGAAGTCTCTGGTAAAGCTTATGGTTTTTTGGGTTTCAGGCAAAACCTATTGCATTTTAAGGCAATGAAAGAATCGCTAACTACAAGAACCCGTAATCTGAGTAATCCGAAGTTGCAAACTTCGCATAGCAGGTTGCAAACTTCGCATAGCAGGATTTTAGGTCATCAATCAAAAGTAAATTTCTTTAGCATTGCTTTTAAAATCTTTTTAAAGTCTGTAGAAGTTGCAAG
>PXBV01000165.1 GCA_003565575.1 Psychroflexus sp.
TCATTAACTTCATGCCCTCTCATGATTGCAAATGCAAATTCTAATGCTAAACCTACACCGTAAGACACAACAATCATAGGTACAATTTTATAAGCACCATGTAGAAAAGCTTCTAGAAAAGCAGGGTTTTCTCCTAATTGCGTGTAGTGCTGATAGCCAGCATTCCACATGCCAAAAATCAAGGCAGGTATAAGAGCGATAACTACTGTTATCATAGTTCTTTTAAGATCTACAGCATCTCTAATGTGAGCTCCTTTCTTTGTAGTGTGATCTGGAACAAACAAGAAGGTATCTAAAGCATTGATAGCTGGGCGATACTTCTCCAGTTTGTTGCCTGGCTCAAAAGGCTCTTTAATTTGGTCAATTTTTTGTCTAATCCAATTCATAGTTATTATAAATTTATCCTACTTCAGTTATCATTATGTCTAAACCATTGCGAATGATGTCTTGTGCTTCGATTTTAGAGGTATTAGTATAGTCTACAAGAGCAAAGTCTTCTGGCGCTACTTCATAAATGCCTAGACTTTCCATTTTTTCAACATCACCAGCCATACAAGCTTTTATGAGTTGCATCGGAAATATATCTAATGGCATTACCTCTTCCATTTCACCAGTAACCACTAAGGCTCTTTCTTCTCCGTTTAGGTTTGTATTAACTTCATATTTTTTGTTTGGGAATAACCATGACAAAGAAGTTTTGGAAGCAGAGTGTATGTTGTTGTCTTTAAACGGAACCCAACCAAACATTCTGTGTTCATTCCCTTCTGGAATCACAGTGAGTGTATTTGAGAAGAAATTCAAGTAACCATCACTCTCAACTTTTTCGCCAGTAAGCACGTTACCGCTTATTATTCTTGAGTTATCTTCATAGTCTTTCAAAATTGAAGACACCTCAGAACCTATAATCGTTTTGAAATATTTCCTATTCTTCGCAGATGTACCAGTTACTACTACAGTGCGTTGAGCATTGTATTTTCCAGTTCTGAACTGCTCACCTATAATAGCAACATCTTCCGGATTAATTGTCCAAACAATCTCACCTCTATTAATGGGTTCAGTCTCATGGATTAAGGTCCCAACATTTCCGGCGGGATGAGGTCCCGTGATTGTTAAAATCTCAGCATTTTCCACAGTGTGCAGAAAACTATCCGATTTTTTATCTACTCCTAGATATACTTTACCCCCAGTAAGCTTGGTTAAAGCATTTACGCCATTCTGAAAGTCATCTTGCCTGTCTTTTAAAATAAACTCTTGTGAAGCAGAAAGAGGAGCAGTATCATACGCAGAAATGTAGATGGCCTTAGGCGTGTCATCTGCATTAGCAGGAATATCATATGGTCGTTGGTTTAAAAAGATTCCAAGACCTGTCGAGAATATTCTATCTTTTACATCAGCAGAATCACTCTTAAGAGGATCCATTACACCAAAATCTTTGTATTCAATGGTATCATCCGCTTCGACAATCACATTTAAGATTTTTCTTTTAGCACCTCTCACAATTTCCTTAAGCGTACCACTAACAGGAGAAACAACACGTGTTTTGTCTGAATACTTAGAGAAAAAAACTTCGTCTCCAGCTTTTAACTTAGCACCTTCTTTCAAAACCATTTTTGGAACCAATGAATGAAAATTGGTTGGCCTAAGTCCTATAGTTTTGGATACAGGAGCTTGCTCAATGGTATTTTCAGCCTCACCTTTAAGGTTAAGCTTTAATCCCTTTTTTATCTTTAAATCTATGGGCATCTGTGAATAAAGTTTTATTTTTGGTTGCAAATTTAATAATTTAAGTCACATCTTTAAAGCAAACAAATCTTATAGTTTATCTATTTGTATTCAATCTAAATTAAAAATGAGAAACACAAAATTAGTTTTTAAATACCTAATCTCAAAAACTTTAGCTATTATTTTAATTAGCTTTATAAATTTCACAACAAAAGCCCAGCAAGTGTATGAGACTCTTCCTCCAGACTACATAAAAACCATTGAGTTTTATGGCAGTCAAAATGAATTCAGCGGTACTCCTGTTATTGCTCTTGGTGAGTCTTTACACCTAAAGTTTGATGATTTAACCGCTTCAGAAAGTGATTACTATTATGAAATAGAGCATTTTAATTTTGATTGGACACCATCAAAGCTAGCTAAGAATGAATTTCTAGAAGGCTTTGACAACATCAGACTTTTCGATTTTAAAAATTCATTTAGCACCTTACAATCCTACACTCATTATGATTTGAAACTTCCAAACAATAATACCAGACGTTTTAAAGTGAGTGGTAATTACATGCTAAAAATTTATAATTCTGATAAACAAATTTTATTTTCAAGGAAATTTATCGTTTTTGAAAACCTGGTTAATGCTGCAATAACAATTAGACGAACACGTGAACTAGACTTCATAGGTCAAAAACAAGTTGTAAACTTTGAAGTTGGTAGAGATGGATTCATTTTCAGAAACCCCGAACAAACGGTGAAAACTGTCGTTGTACAAAACAATGATTTTAATACGGCCATTTATGACTTGAAACCACAATTTAACCAAGGCAATAAACTGATTTATAGATATGACAAAGAATCATCGTTTTGGGGTGGAAATGAATATTTAAATTTTGACAACAAAGATATAAGACAAGGAACTTCTAGAATACAACGAGTAGAACTTAATGATCTTTATAATTCTTATTTGTACCCTAACTTTGTTAGAGACGGCAGGAGGTATACATTTAATCCCGATATTAATGGAGGGTTTAGAATAAACACCATGCAAGGTCAAGATGTAGATAATGAATCTGAATACGCAAGGGTTCATTTCACCCTACAAAATAATAAAGATTTAGATGGAGGAGAAATTCACCTTTACGGTAGATTCAATAATTACGTATTAGATGATAGTACTATGATGCTTCCTGATGAAAGAAGAAAAGATACTTACGTTAATGACTTAGTTTTAAAGCAAGGTTTTTACAATTATAAATATGTGTATTTAGACAAGAACGGCAACTTCGACGAAGGGTTTATTAGCGGCAACCATGATATTACAGAAAATGACTACCAAGTTATAGTTTATTACAGAGACATAGGAGCTAGATTTGATAGAGTAATAGGTGTTGGGAATGCAAACAGCAGAGACATTATCAATTAATGACTTATTAAGACAAATTAATAAAAGCTTATTAGCATAAGTTTTTCTAACTAAGAATATCTGTTATATTTGCAAAAATAGTATCAATTAATTAAAAAAAATACAATAATTATGGGAAAAGGATATTTTCAAGTGCCATCTGCCATCAATGAACCAATTAAATCATACGCTCCTGGTTCTCCAGAGAGAGCTTCAATTGAGAAGATGTACAACAAAATTTACAATGAAAAAGCAGAAGTCCCTCTATATATTGGTAGTGAAGAAATTAAAACTGGAAATACAAAAAGCATAAGACCACCACATGATCATCAGCATGAAGTTGGTGTCTACCACTTAGCAGAAGAAAAGCATGTAGACCAAGCTATAGAAACAGCTTTAGAAGCTAGAAAGGAATGGGCAAAGCTTCCATGGGAACAAAGAGCTGCTGTGTTTCTAAAAGCAGCTGATTTAATTGCTGGCCCTTACCGAGACAAGATGAACGCTACAACCATGATAGGTCAGTCTAAAACTGTTTTTCAAGCTGAAATCGACTCTGCTTGTGAAATTTGTGATTTCTTAAGATTTAATGTAGAATACATGACTGAAATCTACAGAGAACAACCTGAATCTGCAGAAAATGAATGGAACCGTGTAGAGCACAGACCACTAGAAGGCTTTGTTTACGCTATAACACCTTTCAATTTTACAGCTATTGCTGGAAATCTGCCAACTAGTGCAGCTTTGATGGGTAATGTAACAGTTTGGAAGCCTAGCGATAGCCAGATGCTATCCGCTCAAGTATTGATGGAAGTTTTTAAAGAAGCTGGAATACCTGACGGTGTTATCAATATGATTGTTGGCGACCCGGTAATGATTACAGATAAAATTTTAGCAAGAAAAGAATTTGCAGGCGTACACTTTACTGGAAGTACCAACATCTTCAAAGGAATTTGGGCCAAAATTGGAGAGAACATCAATAATTATAATACCTATCCAAGAATAGTTGGTGAAACTGGAGGGAAAGATTTCATAATTGCCCATAAATCTGCCAACCCTCAAGTAGTAGCAACTGCCTTGTTACGAGGAGCTTTTGAATTTCAAGGACAGAAATGTAGTGCTGCATCTAGGTCTTACATCTCAAGCAGCTTATGGCCAGAAGTAAAAGAGCGCTTGGTTAAAGATGTAAAGTCAATAAAAATGGGTTCTACTGGTGACCTAAGCAACTTTATGGGTGCTGTTATTCATGAACAATCTTTTGACAAGCTTTCTGAATACATAGAGCGCGCCAAAAAAAGCGATGAAACTGAAATTATTGTGGGAGGAGGCTGTGATAAATCTAAAGGTTATTTTGTTGAACCTACTGTTATTGTAACTACCAACCCACAATATGAAACCATGGTAGAAGAACTGTTTGGACCAGTATTAACGCTTTATGTATATGATGATGACAAGTATGAAGAAACGCTTCATCTTGTAGATAACACAAGTCAATATGGCTTAACGGGAGCTATTATTTCTACAGATCGTTACGCCGCATCTTTAGCTACAGATATTTTACAAAACTCTGCAGGTAACTTCTATATAAATGATAAATGTACAGGTGCTGTAGTAGGAAGACAACCTTTTGGAGGTGCAAGAAATAGTGGTACTAATGACAAAGCAGGTTCAAAACTAAACCTATTAAGATGGTCTTCACCACGATTGATTAAAGAAACATTTGTACCCGCTACAGACTATAGATACCCTCACATGGGATAATTTTCAATCTTATAAATCATCAAGATTAAAAAAAGCTCCTCATTAATATATGAGGAGCTTTTTTTGTTATGCTAACCTTTATACTTCATTGGCAGGTAAACCACCTTTTTGGTGTCAAAAAAATCTTCAGAAAAGAAATCAGACAAGGGATAAAGTTCAACAGTTTTATAAGGTTCTAGCTCATCAGATAAATCTCCTCCCTTCAAATATAAAATGCCATTTTTTCTTTCGTGAGTAGACACTTTTGCTACTTTGCCCTTAACCCATCGGACAAAACTCGGCATAACGGCCACAGCTCTGCTTACAATAAAATCATATTCACCAGAGATATTTTCAACCCTATCATTAATGGCGGTAACGTTGTCAAGATTTAAAGCATCTTTTACCTCTTCTACTACTTTAATTTTTTTGCCAATGCTATCTACAAGAGTAAATTGAGATTCTGGAAAGAGTATAGCAAGCGGAATTCCAGGAAAACCACCACCAGTCCCAACATCTAAAACTTTAGAACCTGGTAAAAAGGATTGAACTTTAGCAATACCTAAACTATGCAAAACATGCCTAATGTAGATTTCATCAATATCCTTTCGAGATACCACATTAATTTTTTGATTCCAATCTTTATAAACCTCAGCAATTAATTCGAACTGCCTAAGCTGCTCTTCAGTCAAATTTGGGAAATACTGTTTTATTAATTTCAAAATATGCGTTTTAAGAAAACAAAAATAGTAGTTATAAACATTCTCTTGTTAATTAATAAGGCTAATTCACAAGAGAATAAAAGAAATTATGCCATAGCACGTTAATCATTAATAAATCCAACACAATTATAAGTTGTTCAAAGCATCGATATAGATTAATTTTTATATTTGTTTTTTAAATATATTAAGTACAATGGCAAACACCACAATTAAATTTTCTAGAAAAGACCCTCAAAAATTTTTTAAAACCTTAAACAAAAGAGTAAATCAATATTTTACAGAAAACAAAATCAAAAAAACAGGTAATTGGAAGCTTCACATCAAAACTATAGTGATGTTCAGCTTATTTCTAAGTCCATATTTCCTTATTTTATTTTTAGATATTTCTGACTGGTGGAAGCTTTTATTTACTGTTCTAATGGGAGTAGGCATGGCTGGAGTAGGCATGAATGTGATGCACGATGGAAACCACGGCACATACTCCAGAAAAAAATGGGTCAACAAATTTATGGGAAGTTCCATTTATATTTTGGCAGGTAACGTTTACAACTGGCAGGTACAACATAACGTTTTACATCACACTTACACCAACATTCATGGGCATGATGAAGATATTGACGCTGGTGGTATCATTCGGTTTTCAAAACACGCCAAATGGAAACGCTTTCATAAATTTCAACACATCTATTCCATATTACTTTACGGACTACTCACCTTTAACTGGGCTTTGACCTCAGATTTTAAACAAACCAAACGTTACTTAAAACGTAAATTATCTTATGGAAAAATGCCAACCAAATGGAAGCAATGGAGCATGCTAGCTGTAACCAAAGCTCTTTATTTAGGCATATGGATCATCATCCCTATTATAATAGGTATTACCTGGTGGAAAGTACTACTTGGCTTTTTTGTCATGCACTACTCTGCCGGGTTGATTTTGAGCATCATTTTTCAATTGGCACACATGGTAGAAAACAACGAAATGCCTATGCCAAACGAAGTGGGTGAAATGAAAAACACCTGGGCCATTCATCAACTTTTTACCACCACCAATTTTGCGACTAGAAATAAAATCATCAACTGGTTTAGCGGCGGACTCAATCATCAAGTAGAGCATCACATTTTCCCTAACATAAGTCATATACATTACGATAAAATCAGTAAAATTGTAAAAGAAACTGCAAAAGAATTCAATCTACCTTACAATGAGTATGAATCTACAAGAGAAGCCATAAAATCTCACTTTAGACATTTAAAAATGCTCGGTAGCAAACCGCAATTATCCTAAAAAACAACAATGAATATGATCCAACTTTCAGACAAAATACAAAAGCTTGAAACCTCAGCAACACTAGCTATGGCGGCAAAAGCTAGAGAATTAAAATCACAAGGAAAAGATATTATAGGACTCAGTTTAGGTGAACCAGACTTCAATACACCAGACTTTATAAAAGATGCAGCCATTGAGGCTGTAAACGACAATTACAACTCTTACTCTCCAGTAGACGGTTACGAAGACTTGAAAAAAGCCATCCAAACCAAGTTCAAAAGAGACAATCACCTCTCCTATAATCTTAACCAAATAGTGGTTTCCACAGGAGCAAAACAATCCTTATACAACATTGCTTCAGTATTAATCAATCAAGGAGATGAAGTAATTCTCCCATGTCCATATTGGGTGAGTTACCGGGACATAGTAAAACTTAATGGCGGAGTTCCAATAGAAGTAGAGACCGATATTGAGCAAGATTTCAAAATGACTCCAGAGCAGCTCAAAGCAGCCATTACCCCAAAAACCAAAATGCTTTGGTACAGCTCACCTTGCAATCCAAGTGGATCCGTTTACACAGAAGAAGAGCTAAAATCTCTAGCAGAAGTGCTTAAAGAGCACCCACAAATCATTGTTGTAAGCGATGAAATTTACGAGCACATCAACTTTGGAGAAGGCAGATTTTCTATGGCGCAAATTCCTGAAATGTTTGAAAGAACTGTAACCGTAAATGGAGTCTCCAAAGCATTTGCTATGACAGGTTGGAGAATTGGCTACATTGGTGCACCAGAAAAAATCGCTACGGCCTGCAAAAAACTACAAGGTCAAGTCACAAGTGGAGCCAACTGTATAGCACAAAGAGCAGTAATCACCGCTTTAGAAGCACCAGTAGACAAGATACAATACATGGTAGACAAGTTCAAATCCAGACGGACTTTAATACTGGACCTAATTGAGCAGATCCCAGGTTTTGAATGCAACCAACCCCAAGGCGCCTTTTATGTATTTCCAAACGTATCCGCCTTCTTTGGAAAAACGTTTGGTGGCAAAGAAATTAAAAACGCAACAGATTTCTCCATGTTCTTACTAGAAGCCGCAAATGTAGCAACGGTAACAGGAGAAGCCTTTGGTAACCCAAATTGCATTAGGATTTCTTACGCAGCCAGCGAAGCAAACATAGAAGAAGCCATGACAAGAATCAAAAAAGCACTAAGCTAATTTCTATTGGCAGAACCAACAGGTACAAAAGTGGAAATCCATCAAAAGATTTTCACTTTTTTCATTTAAAGCGATTAATAATTACAAATTTTTTTTGGGCACTACCTGGCTATCACTTCAAGTCCGCAAGCCCAAAAGCACAAAATCAGTTGGCCAAAGGAGCTTCACAAGGTCGCTCTTTGGCTGCACATTTTGTAGCTTTTGAGCTTTTACGAGCTTTACACTCTATCCCTATGCCATACAGAATTTCAAAGCAAACCCTTAGTAAATTGAAATAAACCACACCCAAGCTTATTAGTATGCAATAGCTTTCAACACCTTTATTACTGTATCAAGTTGTCCTTGTAATCACATCATATTTAAAAAGACTTGGTGTCGACTCTCTCCTGTTTTTTGCGCAATTTTGGTCTCCCAGTTGACTTTGAAATGTGACCAATTGCGACAACTAACCAAAACTGTCTCCACCTTCTAGAATTGTGCTTAAATTCTCAGCAATCATTTCTTCACCCTACAAGCAGTCTACCATATCAAAACTTATGGTTTCCAACTCAATCATATTGTATTTTGTTCTAAATTTTTATCGCTTATTTCAAAACCCTTTTCTTGAGTCAATGTATCTCCACCAACAAGAAGAGTTACAATTTAATCCTAGAATTCCTTTTTAATGAAGCAATACAAGGCTAGGTTAAAAAATTCAATATAATCAGTATTAACTTACTGTAATACTACCTTGCATAGAGCTATGCTGTGAACAGATGTAGAGAGCAATCTCAGAGGCAAGTTCTGGAGTTAAAGTAAATTCAAACTGCAGACCATCAGTAATAAAATCAACAGCTGGGTCAGTTTCAAAACTTCCCTCTGAATCCTGACTCAGCAAAACATTTCCATTAGCATCTTGAATTTCAAATGGATGTTGAGAAGCACCAGTAATCGTCAGTTCATAGCGAGTCCCCACACTAAGGTTCCAAGTACTATTTTCAGTATTTACATCAGTAACAACTTCGTCCCCTATAATTTCGCTAACCAAATATGAAGAAGAACCTGTATTTTCTACTATCATTTGAACAACAGTAGTGGTTGTATCTAAATTAAAATCTTCGTCTGGAAGAATTACAGCATCAAGCACATGCACAACACCATTTCCTGCTTGAACATCTGTACGAGAAATAGCTATAGATCTACCCTGTTGGTCAGTTATAGTGGTGCCATCCAACTCAAAACTATCCCCAAGGGTTTCTACTGTTCCTATTGGCAATTCAGAAGAAATAATATTAGATTCCGAAATCACATGGGAGTTGAGTATGCTTATAAGCTTCTCTTTTTCAATATCAGCAAGAGATTCAACGTCATTGAGCTCTGAAAGCAAATCAGTAAAA
>PXBV01000371.1 GCA_003565575.1 Psychroflexus sp.
TAAAAGTTTAAAATTGAATTGAAATAAAGGCATTGGGAGTTAACTCAAGACTTCTTATCCTCACATTTTCAACAGACGTACTGGAATCGTCAAGCCTAAAAAACTGCTGAGTAAGGTTATTGGTATTCAATAAATTCAAAATGCTAAAGCCTGTTTTCACGGAAGAATTCGAAAACAAAAACCGATAGGTTACTGTCAAATTAACCTGCAAATAATCTTCGAGATTGCTTTCATTTGGACTCAAGAAATTGAGTCTGGGATTGGTATCTGGGGTCAAAATAGGGTTTTCTGTATCGATTTCTGTTGTAGGCCTCCCTGCAAAATACCTGCCACCGAGCGACAACTGAAATTGATTGGTTGAATAACTAATGCCAAACGCAGAACTTTTTGTAATTTCAAAATTATTTGCAAACTGCTGCGGATCAAAATTCGTGAAATCGTAAGTATTGTCCATCCACGAAAAATTCACCCAAAAATTAAATTGATCCAAGCGCTTTTGAAGTAGAACCTCAGCCCCCAGCACCTCGTAATTTCCGTTCAGCTGAAGGAATTCTAGCTGATTTTGGAAGCCCTGGCTGCCAGAGGATATCCCTTCTACATTTTTATGGTACAAGCTTCCTTGCCACATCCATCCTTTTTTATTGAAATTGACACTAACTTCGATTTGCTGATTGGTGATGACCGGGTAATTATCTCCATTGGCCAAAACCCAACGCCGCCTCTCTACTCCCAGGAAATCCTGTTGCTGATCGATTACCTGAGTAAGTGTTTGATTTTTAATCTCTCCAAGAAGGTTCCAGCGCCAATACCGATTGGCTTGATAGCTGAAATTGAGCCTGGGCTCTAGCCGAAAGTCACTTAGTTCTGAATAATGATTCCCACGCCAACCAAATTTGGATGAGAATTTACCATTCCTAGAGTTATAATCTAGTTCTGCGATGACTGAATGGGTGGTCAGAACTTGCTTTTCTCTAATTATAACATCTGGAGAAGTGACTTCACTGATGTTTCTCACCCCAACTTCATTGAGCTGATAACCCGCACTTAATGTCAACCGATCCGAAAGTGTATGGTCATGCCTTATGCTCAATTTCAAATCAACAACCTGGTTGGTTTGTAGTAAATCCTGGTTGGATAATACAGATTGATTAAGAGCTTCAAGCTCGTAAAAAGAAGTATTAAAGGCCAGACTAGTGGAATGGTTCTCACTCCAATCTCTGGAATACCTAAGGTTGGCCAGGAAATTTTCTTGTTTGAAATCGTTGCGTTTTTGTTCCCCAGTTGTCTCCAGAACCTCATCAAAGTTGAGCCTGTTCTGGATTCCTAGCACATCAAAATCAATCCTATTATCCGCATCAATCTCATAATCATATTGAAGTGACACATCGTAAAACTGAAGTTGCTGCTCGGTAGTAACTCGGTTATTCCTGCCCTGGAGCAAATCCTGAATTTCTGTGTTTTGAAAAACTTTATTTGTAAATCCTTTGTAGGTTGGGGATTCCCACATATCTGTGAGTGATCTTCTGGCGGCTACCTGTAGCGTCGACTTTTTATTCAAATCAATCACTGAAGCTGCGTTGGCACTTAATAAGTCTAGCTGAAATGTCCGTTGAAAATCTTCAGTGTGTTCTCTTGAGTTGATGGCGATTACAGAAGACACCCCTTCATTATAAAAAGCTGAACTTCCATTTTTGATGACTTCAATATCTGTATTCAGCAAAGGATTGATAGCAGAAATCATCCCAAAGAAATGACCTGTCTGGTAAAGACGAGAGCCATTCCACAACACCAGATTCTGGTCGTGAGTTCCTCCGCGGACGTTTATTTGCGCTATGGTTTCATCCGTATTCACAATCCCTGGAACATACTGCAAGCTATGGAGCACATCGGCATTGATGAGACCTGGTAAAACACCAAATTCCTGAGGCGTGATCTTCAAGCTGTTGTCGGGGTTGAGGGTAATTCCTTTGGTGAGGTATTCTTTAATAACGACTTCATCAAGATCGATCTCTGGAAATAAATAAAAAACCTGACATTCGTTTTCCGTTGAAGCCGATAAACTTCCCTGAGTATTGAAATAATTGGGGTGAGAAAATTGGACGGTAGCCATATCAACAGAGGTGTCGATGAAGATTTTGCCAGATCTATTGGACCTTCCCAGACTTAAAGCATTAGATGTTACTTCAACATTGGACACAGGGGTGTTGGAATTTGCGTTGATAAATTGTAAACAAATGACAGATTCCAGGTAAGTGACCGTGATGTTTTTTTCTGAAACAAAATTGAACTCCAGTGGATAGTTGGACTGAAGGGCACCTAGCACCTCTTCCAGTGGAACTTCCTTTTCTGGCTCTATCACGTAAAAATTTTCTAAATCTTCATTAAGGTAATTAAACGACACACTGTGTTCTATTTCGAGACTTTTTAATAACGCAACAAGCTCAATCTCAAAAAGAGATTGAGCTTGAAGCTTGCAACCTAATAAAATCAGGAGGGCTGCAATGAGAACTTTTATGGACGGATTATTGAAGGTCATCGTCAACAAAAATAAATCTATTTTCGTTGATGACTCTAAAATTCATTTGATATGTTTTGCTTAAAATATCCAAAGCCAGCGAGAGACTATCTGTAGGCAAGGTTCCAGTAAAACGCTTTTCACGTGTTACATTGCTTACATCTACCTCTATGTTGTAGTCCTGTTCCAAATGCTGGACCACTTCCATAAGCTTAGCATTTTCAAATTGATGGGTCTTGGACACCCATTCTGGCTTTTCATTATAAATAATACTTTGCTCGATTTTAATTCCATTTTGGAAGGTGATGAACTGTCCTTTGTTCAGGACTATTTCTTCAGATTTGAAATTTACCTGTACCGATCCTTCGTAACATACCACCTTAAATATGGAGTCTCTAGAGATAACATCAAAGCGAGTTCCAATCACTTTTACATTGCCATGGTCGGTTTTTACTGAGAAAGTCTTTCCCTTCTCCACCATAAAATAGGCCTGCCCGTTAAGTTTTGTTGTTCTATCGAAATTCCAAAACCAATTATTGAATTGAAATTTGCTGTTTCCGGCCAAAATAACTTTGGAATCGTCTGGCAGCATTACGGTTTCCTGAGAATTGATTTGAGAAGTGAAGTCTTTCACTGAAAACAGAAAAGCTAGTGAGGAAATGCCGAGTATAAAAACTATTGATGCCGCAATGGACCAGTTCATCCTGCTGGATTTGGAAGATGTCTGCTTGTGTTTCAACTGTTCAAACACCTCCTCTTTTCTGAAATCTGGCTTTTTGAGCTGGGCAGAATACTGTTTTATTTTCTGAAGCGTATCAAAGTCTTTTCGGTCTTCAATTGCTTCATCTCCTACTTTATCGTCTAGCCAATCTGCTAATTTGTAATTTTTTTTCATCGGTTTGGATTCTATAGCTATAACACCTCAGTGATGTTTACCCTACTTAAACTCTTCGATATTTTTTCTAAGGTTCTCCAATGCGCTCTGCATTCGCTTTTCTACAGCCTTCACACTTATCTTCAAAAGTTCTGCAATTTCCTTGTAAGACTTCTCGTCGATGCGATGAAGTAAAAACGCAGTTCGTTGCTTTTCAGATAAATTTTGAATCGCTAGTTGTAACTTATCCTTAAATTGTTCCTCCTGCATTTTATATTCTGGATTTTCCAGATCTTCCGAGCGTTGAGGGACTGTTTTGGCATAGTTGAGTACAACTTTTTGATGTTTGTACCTGTTTATGGACATGTTATTAGCAACTGTATAAAGATAAGATTTTGCTTTCGAGAAAGGGACTTTCTTACAATTTTCCCAGAGTTTGATAAAAGCTTCTTGAACCGATTCCTCGGCCATCTCTCGGTTCCCAAACTTGTAATAAAAGTAATTATTGATAGCTTCAGAATAGGTGTTGAACACCTTTTTATAGACATGCTCTTCACATACATTATCATTAAGTTCCTTTTCCATAGGCCAGTTATGCAGTACGATTCTCTTTAAACAAAACAGTATTATCCGAATTTACCCTAAGATCAATTAGGGTAAATGCAAATTTAGTTGTTATAAGTTAACAAGGTTTTTAATAAATTTACAATTATGAAACAACTTTTCGTATTTGGATTTATTTTTATGCTGATGAGCTGCCAAAATGAGGAACTCTTTGAGCAATTAAATGAGGACACAAGTTTATCAACTGAAAGTGAATTGAGCAAGCTTATTTTAAGATTAACTCAAAATCCTACTGCGTATGATGATTTCATAGACAACTCCAGCAGCTTCAGCCTTGAATTTCCTTTTGAAATCAAAGTAAATTCTGATGATACATTTAGTATTACTGAATTTTCAGACTACCAGCCTCTTATTGAAGAGCTTTCATCCATGAGCGATGATTACTCTATTGAAATTGACTATCCCATCACTGTTTCACTGCCCAATTATGAAACGCTAAGCCTGCAAAATCAAGATGAAGCCGATGCCTTAACGGCTCAACTGGAAGGAAATTCAGAAATCAATTGTCTTAATTATGTTTATCCTATAGACGTAAATGTGTTTGATAGAGAAAATAGCTTTACATCGAGACGTACCCTACAAAACGACGCTCAATTTTATAATTTTATTGAAAGCTTAAGGGAAAACGACGGGTTTTATGAACTTCGATACCCTATCACTGTAGCGATAGAAGAAGAACCTCAATCCTTAAGTTCCAATGTTGAGCTCAACTCAGTTATAGAAAACCTTGATGAATACTGTTTTACTCCAAATTTGTTTGATCAAATTTCAAGAAAAGAGCAACTTATAGAGTTCATCACCGATGGAGAGTTCAGGATTACAAATTTCATCGACGACGATAATCAAAACCAAACCAGCGCTTATGAGGAATTCAGGTTTGCATTTAATGAAGACGAAAGCATCTTTATAAAAAACGTGCTCACAGGAGAAACCTTCGCTGGAGAGTGGGAAGTGGATGCGAAAGACAAAAGGTTAATCTTGGAGATTGATTTTGACGGAAGTGACTTACTTGATGAGTTGGATGCAGACTGGATAGTAAGTAATTTTGGAAATCAAAATAGATTGATGTTACGAGATAGTGGTGACAGCAACACGAGTATTCTTACCTTTCAGAAAATTTAAAACTAATTGAATCAGAAAAACCATCTCGAAACGATCTTAAGTCGAAGTTGAAAACCATCAATGCCGTTTTCTATACGGTTTTGGTGATCTGGTTTGTATTCATAGCGATCATCCTCTACAGACTCGTGGTTGGCAGTGAAACTACAAGCTTATTTATAGGAACAATCCCACTGGTGGCTGTTCTTATTATGTTGAGCAAGCTCAAATCTAAGCTTCGCAATGAGATAAATCCTGAGTCGTAGTTTTTGTAGATTTATTCCCCAAGGTTAAAATTTGAAACTCTTTATGATCAAGATTTAACCTCAATACTGAATTAAAGATCTTTTAAATCTTGATTCTTTTGATCATCTTACCCCCCATCCTTTTTTATACTGAATCCCATTCTGATTCACCAAAGCTTTTAAGCACTTTAGTCAAATTCTGTAGATAACTACAAGCAAGCCTCAAGAATCTTATGGTAACTCAAAATTTAAGCCTGGTGTCTAATTAAAAAACCTCCTGAAGCAAAGCCACAGGAGGTTGTAAATGCATGTACAGAATGTTACATCTGGTTACTTAATTATTCAAAAACGACAGTTTCCAGGTTGGTTGTATTTTCTATTTCAACCTCAACGCCTTCAATAGTTACGCTGGAGAATCCAGATTCCTCTTCTGGCTCTACCACTACTGTATACGTTCCTTCTGGAACTCCAAAAAGTAGAAATTTACCAGAATCTGGGTTGGTAAATGTAGTTACCTCAATAGATTCGTCTGCATTATTGGTTGCTGTAACCAACGCAGAAACTTCTGATGGAGTCACCATGCCAGAGATTGCTCCGCTTTCTGCAGCTGTTGTGATTTGGATAACTGGTTTAAGGATGTAACCTGAAGCTCCAGTTGTAACTATTGATTTGTCAACATTGAAATCCATGATAAATTCATAAGAAATTCCAGGTTGCAGGTCGTAGTTGATGTTGAGTTTCAACCCAGATTGCTGAGCACTTGGGGTTTGCAAAGCCACTTCTTCTCCATTGTCTAAGACAATTGTATTTTCTGAACCAAGTATAAGTCTAAGCTGACTTAAATTACCTGATGGAATGTCTTCATCTACCAGATCAACGAATTCTCCACCTGTGAGGGTAAGTAAATCGTAAACTCCAGAATTGGTTTGCAACATCACCTTCTCATCATCTACAATAGCTTCTACTCCAATAACGTCTATAAATACGTTTTCAAAATCACCTGGTGCATCGACAAGACGTACAGATATGCTTGAGTTGTCTGATGATCTGGTGTCATCAGAATTACAACTTGTGAATGCAACACCAGCGAGGGCTAAGCACAAAAATAATTTTAATACTGATTTCATAATTTCTATTGTTTAAAATTGTTCTAAATCTAGCGCCGTGTTGACGCTGCGTACACTATAAACATCTGAAAGCGGAATTACCCTAACTCCATCTTCAACTTTCTTTCTGTATTTTCAAGTTATTTGCTAATCCTTCAGTTGAATACGGATTTTTACACGAAACTTGAAGACTACCAAAAAAAGCCTGAAGCAAATTGTTTTAGTGTTCATTTCTAAAACAACACACTAAAAACTTACCATAAGTGGTTTTTATTTTTTTTCAAAAAAAACCTCAACTGTATGCAGTTGAGGTTGTCTTCAAATTCTTAAGTATGTGAAAACTATAGGTATAGTACTTTTTTAACAGCTTTTACAACATCATCGCTATTAGGAAGCCACTCTTCCAATAAAACAGGTGAATATGGTGCAGGGGTATCTGCTGTATTTAGTTTGATAATAGGCGCATCTAAATAATCAAAGGCTTCGTTTTGAACTTTATAAGTGATTTCTGTAGCTATGTTACCAAATGGCCAAGCTTCTTCAAGGATAACTAGTCTATTGGTTTTCTTGACTGATTTTAAGATAGCGTCGTAATCCATAGGTCTTACGGTTCTCAAATCTATAATTTCACAAGAAATATCTTCTTTTTGAAGTTCATCTGCCGCTTTGTAAGCTTCTTTAATGATTTTCCCAAAGGAGACAATAGTTACATCTTCACCTTCTCTTTTAATATCTGCAACTCCCAATGGAATTGTGTATTCTTCTTCTGGAACTTCTCCCTTGTCTCCATACATTTGCTCGCTTTCCATAAAGATAACAGGATCATTATCTCTAATAGAGGATTTCAGAAGCCCTTTAGCATCATAAGGATTGGAAGGAATTACCACCTTTAAGCCTGGAGTATTGGCAAACCAGTTTTCAAAAGCTTGAGAGTGTGTTGCCCCAAGTTGTCCAGCAGAGCCAGTAGGTCCTCTAAAAACAATTGGGATATTGAACTGCCCACCAGACATTTGCCTCATCTTAGCAGCATTATTAATGATTTGATCTATACCTACTAGTGAAAAGTTGAAGGTCATAAATTCTATAATAGGACGATTGCCATTCATAGCAGAACCAATACCAATTCCTGAAAAACCTAATTCTGAAATTGGAGTATCAATAACTCTTTTCTCTCCAAACTCGTCTAGCATCCCTTTGGATGCCTTGTAAGCGCCATTATACTCTGCCACCTCTTCCCCCATAAGGTAGATAGATTCATCGGCACGCATTTCTTCACTCATTGCTTCTACAATAGCTTCTCTAAATTGAATTGTCCTCATTTATTTAAATTTACTTTTTATTATAAAGAAAAACAAAAATAGTAATTCATAAGTCTATATACTATAAGAATCTTATAAAAATTTTACTATGCATGCATAGTAAATTAAAACAAATCCCTTATATTTGTATTCTAAAGTTTAAAAATTAAAAAACCATGAAAATATTAGTATGTATTAGCCACGTTCCTGATACTACCTCAAAAATCAATTTTACGGACAATGATTCTAAATTTGATACCAACGGGGTTCAATTTGTTATCAATCCTAACGATGAATTTGGGTTAACACGAGCTATGTGGTTTAAAGAAAAACAAGGAGCCTCTGTAGATGTTGTTACTGTAGGTGGAAAAGACACAGAGCCTACTATTAGAAAAGCATTAGCTATTGGTGCAGATGGCGCTCATCGAGTAGATACAGAAGCTTTAGATGGCTTTCAAGTAGCTAAGGAGTTGGCTAAAGTCGCCAAAGATGGAGCCTATGATTTGATCATAGCAGGAAGAGAATCAATTGATTACAATGGCGGTATGGTTCCTGGGATGCTTGCCAAATTGATTGGTGCCAATTTTATAAACACTTGTGTAAGTCTCGAAATCGATGGAGAAACTGCAACAGCAATAAGAGAGATAGACGGTGGTAAGGAAACTTTGAAAACAACATTACCCCTTGTGATTGGAGGACAGAAAGGTCTAGTTGAAGAGAGTGACCTCAAAATTCCAAACATGCGAGGAATTATGATGGCGAGAAAAAAGCCTTTAAACGTCATTGAACCTAGCTCTAGCGCGCTTCAAACAGAAGCCAAAAGCTTTAGAAAACCCGCACCTAAAGGCGAAGTAACCATGATAGATGCAGAAGATTTAGATAAATTGATAGATTTACTTCATAACGAAGCGAAAGCTATATAAACTTTAAAATACAACAATATGTCAGTTTTAGTATATACAGAATCAGAGAATGGCAAACTCAAGAAAGCTGCTTTGGAAGTGGCTTCATTTGCTAAAGGTATTGCAGACTTAATGAACACTAGCGTAACTGCAGTCACTATCAATGCAGTAGATGTGGAATCTTTAAAATCCTACGGTGTTGAAAAGGTGCTCAAGGTAACTAATGATCAACTTACTAATTTTAATGCAGATGCGTATGCAGAAATTATAACTCAGGCTGCAAAGAAGGAAGACTCCAAAGTTGTAGTTGTAAGTCAAAGTGCTAACTCAAAATATCTAGCTCCTTTAGTTTCAATAAACCTAGAAGCCGGTTATGCCTCCAATGTGGTAGCTTTACCAGAACTAGATGGTGGATTTTTTGTAGAAAGAACCGCTTTCACCAACAAGGCTTTTAATAAAACCTTAATCGCTACAGACATCAAACTTATTGGATTATCAAGTAATGCCTATGGCTTAAAAGAAAATGAAGTTTCTATTTCTGAAGAAGAATTTTCTCCAGAATTAAGTGATGAAAACTTCGGCATTGAAGTTGTTTCTGTGGATAAAAATAAAGACAAAGTGAGTATTGCTGATGCGGAAGTGGTAGTATCTGCCGGACGTGGAATGAAAGGCCCAGAAAATTGGGGAATGATAGA
>PXBV01000001.1 GCA_003565575.1 Psychroflexus sp.
TGTAAAGCCCTAGGGAAAAAATTACCTTTGCTGCTATCTAAATTTATCTAAAATGCTGACAAAAAATATCGCTGAACTCTTAGAATCAGAACATATATCTCAAGACTATAAAATCAATGGATGGGTAAGAGCATTCCGTAGTAATCGGTTTATTGCTTTAAATGACGGCTCTTGTTTAGAAAATATACAATGCGTTGTCGATTTTGAACATACAGATGAAGCCATCTTAAAGCAAATTACGACAGGTGCATCAATCTCTGTACAAGGAACCCTAAAGGAAAGCGAAGGCAAGGGGCAGCGTGTTGAGATTGAGGTAAAATCCGTCACTGTTTTGGGAATTGCAGATCCAGAGGATGTCAAAAAAACCATTTTACAACCCAAAAAACATTCATTAGAAAAACTACGTGAACAAGCTCACCTTAGAGTTAGAACCAACACTTTTGGAGCTGTAATGCGAGTAAGGTCAAAACTAGCCTTTGCAGTTCATCAATACTTTAACAATAACGGCTTTTTTTACGTTAACACTCCTGTTATTACTGGAAGTGATGCCGAAGGAGCTGGAGAAATGTTTAAGGTCTCTAATCTAGATTTTAAAAATGTCCCACGTAATGAAGCTGGAGAGGTAGACTATTCAAAAGATTTTTTTGGTAAAGAAACCAATCTAACCGTAAGTGGCCAGCTTGAAGCAGAAACTTACGCTTTGGGATTAGGTAAAGTATACACCTTTGGGCCAACGTTTAGAGCAGAAAATTCAAACACTTCCAGGCATCTTGCGGAGTTCTGGATGATAGAGCCTGAAGTGGCTTTTTGTGATTTAGAAGGAAATATAGACCTCGCCGAAGATTTTATTCAATATGTTTTGAAGTACATCACAGAGCATTGTCAGGCAGACTTAGAGTTTTTAGAAAATCGGCTTTTACAGGATGAAAAATCCAAACCAGAAAAAGACCGTTCTCCCATGCCTCTAAGAGAAAAAATTGATTTTGTTTTAAAAAACAACTTTAAAAGGGTTTCTTACACTGAAGCTATTGAAATACTGAAAAACTGTAAACCTAATAAGAAGAAAAAATTCAACTACATCATTGAAGAGTGGGGAGCAGACTTGCAAAGTGAACACGAACGCTATCTGGTGGAAAAACATTTTGGATGTCCCGTTGTACTGTATGATTATCCAGCAGATATTAAAGCCTTTTACATGCGCTTGAATGACGATGGAAAAACAGTAAGAGCCATGGACGTTCTCTTTCCTGGCATTGGAGAAATAGTAGGTGGCTCTCAAAGAGAAGAGCGTTACGACGTGTTGCTTTCAAAAATGAGAGAGCTGGGTGTAGATGAAAAAGAACTTTGGTGGTATCTTGAAACCAGAAAGCTTGGTACTTGCAAACATTCTGGGTTTGGCCTTGGTTTTGAACGTCTAGTACTTTTTGCAACTGGTATGTCTAATATTAGAGACGTCATTCCTTATCCAAGAACTCCACAAAATGCAGAGTTTTAAATTTAAAACCTGCATAGAAACTCACACCGTTACTCATGTTGAAAAACGGATAAGGCTCCAAGAATATGGAGTGGGGGTTTTTGAATCTTTACCAACTAAAAATGCACTTAAAAAAAGCATCAAAAAAGGATTGATTACCATAAATCACCAAAAAGCAGAGACTTCAGATTGGATTGAACAAGGGCAAGTCATAAGACTATATGTAGACACAGGACGAGCACCTCATAAAATTTTTAAGTTAGACTTAAAGGTACTTTACGAAGATGAATACTTGGCTGTAATCCACAAGCCGAGTGGTTACCCTACCAATGGAAATTACTTTAAAACTATTGAAAATGCTTTGGCCTACAATCTTGAACAAACTCAGGAAAAAGATGTTTTACCTTTTCCTCAACCCGTTCATAGGTTAGACAATCCAACCTCTGGTGTTCTTTTGATAGCCAAAACATTATCTACTAAAAGTTTACTTTCTATTTTATTTGAAAATCATCAAATTAAAAAGAACTACAAAGCAATAGTAAAAGGGGGTTTGGCTACTAATAAAGGTAAAATCAACTTAGATGTTGGCGGTAAACCAAGTTTAACCTATTTCAAAGTACAACGCAACTTTCAAAAAAATGAGTGTAATTACAGTCTATTGGCTTTACGTCCTAAAACTGGAAAAACGCACCAACTTAGAATACACCTTGCTTCCTTAGGTCACCCCATTATTGGAGATTGTCTATACGGTGAAGGAGAGCAAAAGAACAACCTATTGCTTCATGCATCTTCTCTAGAATTCAAACATCCCAAAACACAAAAAACCTTACAAATTCAATCAAAATTACCACATAAATTCGTTAAATTTATGAAATGATTTTCGACAAAATTTTAGATTTGGATTTAAATAGTGTTGAAAGTTAACACCTAATCCTTTTTAATTAAATAGAATATATGCTAAAACAGAAGCTAAATTTAAAGTTATCTCAGAAGTTATCACCTCAACAAATACAGTTGATGAAATTGATACAACTTCCTACATTGGCTTTTGAGCAGAGAGTAAAACAAGAATTTGAAGAAAATCCTGCTTTAGATACAGGAAAAGAAAAAGAAGAATTTGAAAGTGAATTTGAGGACAATCAAGAAGAAGAACGAGACATTATAGAAACTGACTTTGATGTTGACGACTATTTAAGTGATGACGAAGTACCTAGTTACAAATTAAAAGCAAACAATTACAGCGCAGATGATGATGATAAGCAGGTGCCTTATGCTTCAGGCACTTCGTTTTCTCAGTACCTTAAAACACAATTACAAACTTTCAGCTTTAAAGATAACCAAGAAGAAATTGCTTTTTTTCTTGTTGGTAGTGTAGACGATAGTGGTTACATAAGGCGTTCCTTAGAAGATATTGTGGATGACTTAGCTTTTACACAAAACATTTATACTGATAAAACTGAGGTTGAAAAAGCCTTAAGGATAGTTCAATCCTTGGACCCATCTGGGGTGGGTGCTCGAGATTTAAAAGAATGCTTATTGATTCAACTTAAACGAAAGGAAAAAACAGAGAGCGTAAATCTTGCCTTTCGCATTATTGATGAAGCATTTGATAAGTTTAGTAAAAAACACTATGAAAAACTCTTGCAAAAATTCAGTATTAGTGAAGATAAACTGAAAAGAGCCATTGAAGAAATAGAACATCTTAACCCTAAACCAGGAGCTTCTTACTCTGGAAACAGTAAATCAGTAGAGCAAGTCATTCCTGATTTTGCTATACGAATTAAAAATGGAGAATTGGAGCTCACATTGAATGGCAGAAATGCACCAGAAATGCACATTTCTAGAGATTATTCCAATATGCTGAAGGGATACAAAGAGGCGAAGACAAAAACTAAAGAGCAAAAGGAAGCTGTCTTTTTTATAAAACAAAAATTAGATTCAGCTAAATGGTTTATAGATGCTATTAAACAAAGGCAAGAAACCTTATATTCTACTATGTATGCCATCATGATGCATCAAGAAGAATATTTCCTGACAGGTGATGAAAGAACGCTTAAGCCAATGATTCTAAAGGACATTGCTGAAAAGATTGAAATGGATATTAGCACCATATCGAGAGTAGCGAATAGCAAATACGTAGACACCCCTTACGGTACATTCTTAATCAAAAGCTTCTTTTCAGAATCTATGAAAAATGAAGAAGGAGAAGATGTTTCTACTAGGGAAATCAAAAAAATACTCGAGATGACCATTGAAACGGAAGATAAAAAGAAACCCTTTACAGATGCAAAATTGGCTTCCATTTTAAAAGAAAAAGGGTATCCTATTGCTAGGAGAACAATAGCAAAGTATAGAGAACAATTGGATGTACCAGTTGCAAGACTGAGAAAAGAAATATGAACATAATACAAAAAGGATCTAAAGTAATTTCGGTGATTGGACACCCCCTTTGGATGCCATTATTAGGCTGTCTTTTTTACTTTTATGCTATTCCAAGTTATATTGACCAGCAAATTGTAATGGCCAAATTACTGGCTATCTCTATAATAACCATCTTTCTTCCTGTTGTTTTTTTATTTATTGCTAAAAATTTAAACCTCATCAATGATTACGAGTTAAGTAGAGTGAAAGAAAGGCCATTATTTTTAATATTTTTTGTGTTATTAGTACTTATCCTTCTCAATAGAGTATTGGATATATATAACTATAGAACTTTATTTTACTTTTTTTCTGGGATTTTATTTTCTGGTGTAATTTCATTGTTCTTTGCAATGTTTAGGCTTAAAATAAGTCTTCATACATTAGGTGTAAGTGGATTAACCTGTTTCATTATAGGCTTAAGCCTATCGTTTCAAGAGCCAATGATTTTATCTATATGTTTACTACTATTATTGTTAGGAGCTGTAAGTTCGTCTAGAATTTACGAAAGAGCTCATACCTTAACTGAAGTAAGTTTAGGGCTTTTTGCAGGGTGTATCCCACAGCTATATTTTTTGAAATATTGGATATAGTTTAAATTCACTAACAGATAACTTATAAAAAAAAGAACACAAGACCAACCTTCACAGGGCGCATGTTAACCTCTTCACCAAAGGTATCCCTCACATCATTAAATATTGAATTCAAAGCTAATAAGATATTAAAATTCACAGCTCCATAACCAAAAGTTAAACTGGCACTAGATCTTAATTTAGTTATACCTTGTATAGATCTAAAACTGTAGTTTTCTTCTTGACTTCGAAAAACTGATTTAGAAGAAAATACATAACCAAATTTTAATCCAAGATAAACCCTCCAAAATGAGAATTTATCAACATCTGATGAGCGCCATCTAAGTTCAATTGGTAATTCAATAAGGTTTGTAGTGAATCTATTATTATCATACCTAAGGTCTGGACTTATTGCTTCAAAGCTATCCGTGTCATTTTGTCTTCTAATCTGCAAGGTTTGTCCATAGGTATTGGTATTAAAGCCTAAACCCAAACCTAATGAAATGTTTCGCCTTTTATTGAAAGGTATATCCCTTATAAAACCTACAGAAAGACCACCAGAAATGCCAGACTGATTTACTTCTGAGGGCAAATCAGTAAGAAAATTAAAACTAAAACCAACATAAAACTGGTCTTCCCTGTACAAAGAATCGATTTCATTTTCTCTCAACCAAGATAAATTATCCTGAGCCATTAGGCCTGAGGTTAAAATAAAAACCAAAAAAACATAAAAAAATTTCATCAGGTTCAAGTTTGTATGTAAAAATAAAGCTTAAAAACTAAAAAAGGCACTCCATTTTGGAGTGCCTTAAAATATAATTAATTTGCATTAATAAATAGGGTAGGATTACTAGTCTATATTCAACATAGCATCACCCTCTTTGGTGGTATAATTAATTTTTAAAGCTTCAGCTTTTCTCAACTCTTGCTTAATATCTGAAACAAGCCCCATATTGGTTTCTTTATCAACTTTTAAAGCAGTAGTTAATTTGTCTCTAAGCTCTTCTCTTTTGGATTCACGTTCTTCTTTGATAAACTGTTGAACTTCATTTACATTTGCATATTTATCATTTAGCTGTAACCTGGCCTCGGTACCAAAGGTCTCTTGGTATCTTGGGGAAGGCTTACCAGCGTAAATATACATGATAAGGTTCTTTTTATCTAATTTTTCAACTTGATCTGCAAAAGGTAAAACGTTTTGAACTTTAAGAGATGTATCTCTCATAACGGTAACAACCATAAAGAAGAACAAAAGCATAAAAACAATATCCGGCAAAGAAGCTGTTGAAATAGCGGGAGTGCCACCATCATCTTTTTTCTTAAATTTTGACATATGGTTAAATTTTAGTTACGTTTTTTAGGTTCAGCTTCTGAAAGTTTCTGAGGGAATAGTTCTTTAATGACAGCTATCCTCTCTTTCAATTTATCTTTGTCACCTAAGTATTCAGGATCATTAAAGTAAGCCTCCATATCTGTAAAATTAACATCATAGAGTCTATTGGCTTCTCGGTCTCTTAATTCATTATAAGCAGCTACAAGTTCATTTTGAACGGCTATGTAGCGACCATACTGAGTTTTTCTGTCGTTCTGTAATGAAATTACAGCTTTTCTTGGATTATCAGAAGATTTTGGATCTCTGGCTCCTTGGCAATAGTCACATGCTTCGTCACCTGTTCCTCCACCATTGTCTAAAAATGCAATGGCAGATTTTCTCAAATCCTTGATATTCATAATTTCATCTTCCACAAATAAATCTCCATTGGCATTAACAAGAACAATAAATATATTTCGTTCTTTTAATGGCGGTGGTGGTTCATTGGTATCATCTATTGGTGGTAATTTTCTCGTAATACCACTATCAGTTTCAATGGTAGTTGTTACCAAGAAAAAGATAAGCAGTAAGAATGCGATGTCCGCCATGGACCCTGCATTAACTTCTGGTGCTGATCTTTTTGCCATAATTATTTAGATATAATTTTTCTTACACTAGATAACAGCATAGCTGCTATTGCAAGAAATGCCAGAATATAAAAGGCATTTAATCCTGCTCCTACCCATCGAGAACCATTTGCGGAAAGAACATCACCATCTCTAAGAGGTGTTTCAACTCCGCTAGCAATACCGTAGGATATAGCTATTATTAATATAAAAGTTCCTAAGGATATTAAGGTCTTCTTCACATTTCCTGAAAAAAGTGCTTTAACTGAAAAAGCAAGGACAGCAAGAATAGTGATTCCAAGTATGATATACGAAACCCACATATAAGGGTTTAAAACACTTGTCTGCAAGGCTATATCTGCCTCAATTGCATCGTCTCCAGTATTCAGGATTCTCACAAAGAGAATAGCTCCTAAAACTCCAAAAACGATTTTTAAAATATTTACTATCTTATTCATATTGATTATTTGTTTTTATGAGCAACTAATATGTCGATAAGTGTAATAGATGCATCTTCCATATCATTAACAATGCTGTCTATTTTCGCGATGATATAATTGTAAAATATCTGAAGAATAATTGCTACTATAAGACCAAATACAGTTGTTAATAAGGCTACTTTAATACCTCCTGCAACTAAAGATGGTTGCATATCACCAGCAGCTTCAATTTTATCAAAAGCTTGAATCATACCAATTACAGTACCCATAAAACCAAGCATAGGAGCAAGTGCGATGAATAAAGATACCCAAGAAACGTTTTTTTCTAGCTGTCCCATTTGCACACCTCCATAAGCAACTACAGCTTTTTCTGAAGCTTCTACACCTTCGTCTATTCTATCAAGACCTTGGTAGTAAATAGAAGCAACTGGACCGCTTGTATTTCTACACACTTCTTTAGCAGCTTCTACTCCTCCACTTTTCATGGCCTCTTCAACATTTTGAGCAAGTTTTTTAGAGTTAGTAGTTGCAAGGTTTAGGTAGATAATTCTCTCAAACGCAATGGCTAGACCAAGAATTAAACATAGGAGTACAATCCCCATAAACCCTGGACCACCTTCAATAAAACGCTTTTTTAATTCTTGATGAAAGCCTACACTTTCATCGGCATCAGCTGCTGATGCATCTGCGTCATCTTGTACAAAATTTACAGTGGCTGCAGTAAAAACGTTGAATGAATTTGCAGCGTTTAGAGTTGTGTTACCAACTACCATAACGGCTAAAATGGCTAAAATTGAAAATAATCTTTTCATTGTTGTCTGTCTTAGAATTAATAATTAGTGTTTAATGATTTTAGTTTGATTGTGTTTAGAATAGCAGAGAGGAAGGGATTCGAACCCTCGGTTCCGATACAATCGGAACATACGCTTTCCAGGCGTACACCTTCGACCGCTCGGTCACCTCTCTTTAATTTTAATGAACGTTAACTAATACTTAGCAAATAAATAAAAAAAAATACTTTTATAACAAGAAATGCACGTTAATTTTTATTTCATTTCTCCTCGTAAGGATGTTTCAAATATAGTTTTAAAAACTTTTGGACCCAATTTTTTATCCAAAAGATACATCATTTTTGCAACAGCAGCTTCAGTAGTTATGTCATTTCCACTAATGACTCCCATTTTTTTTAGCTCTTCACTCGTTGCATATTTTCCCATAAAAACCGCTCCTCCAACACATTGGGTCACATTTACTATATGTACTCCTCTATCTATCAAGTTTTTTATCAAATTCAAAAACCAAGGATCTGTTTTAGCATTCCCACTTCCAAAAGTTTCTAATATTAAACCTTCTAGGTTAGGAGTATTAAAAATATGGTATAAAGTTTTAAAATTTAATCCTGGAAATAATTTTAAAACCAAAATATTATCGTTTAAAGATTTATGAACAAGCATTTCTTTTCTCATATTGGGCTTCATGAGCTTTTCATAGTTAATCTTAAGGTTAACCCCAGACTCTGCCAACGCTGGAAAATTAGCAGATTCAAAAGCTTCAAAATGCTCTGCATTGACTTTTGTAGTCCTGTTGGCACGGTATAATTTATATTCAAAATAAAGTCCAACTTCTTTAATAACGGGATTTCCCAATTTAGTTAATCCAGCAAGTTGTATACTCGTTATTAGATTCTCTTTAGCATCTGTTCTCAAATCGCCAATGGGAAGCTGTGACCCAGTAAAAATAATTGGTTTTTTTAAATTTTCAAACATAAACGAAATAGCGGATGCTGTATATGACATGGTGTCACTACCATGAAGGACTACAAACCCATCATAAGCTTCAAAATGCTCCTCAATTAAGCTAGCTAGTTTGACATAACTTGATGGATTCATATCAGAAGAATCTATTGGTTCATCAAAACTTAGTGTGCTTATGTCGTGTTCTAGTAGTTTTAATTCTGGAATATTAGATAGTAATTCATCAAAATTAAAGGCTGTAAGAGAACCTGTTTCCGGGTTTTTCATCATCCCAATGGTACCTCCCGTATAAATTAAAAGAATTCTAGACATAAATTTTATCTGTATTAAATTCCGAAGACCTCTTTAGAGTTTTGAGTAGTTTGTCTAGCAATTTCTTCTAAACTTACTTTATATATTTCTGAAAGCCTTTCTGCAACCTTTATAAGATAAGCGCTTTCATTTCGCTTTCCTCTATAAGGCTTTGGTGCCAAATATGGGGAATCGGTTTCTAATACAATATGTTTTAAATCAATTTCTTTTAAAAACTGATCAATTTTCCCGTTCTTAAAAGTAGCTACTCCTCCTATTCCTAATTTCATATGATAACTTATGGCTTGTTCGGCCTGAGCTTTGGTTCCTGTAAAACAGTGAAAAATACCAAACAAATCTTCTCCTTTTTCTTCTTCTAAGACGTCAAACACTTCATCAAAAGCTTCTCTACAGTGAATAACAATGGGGAGTTTGTATTGTTTTGCTAGCTGGATTTGCCTTTTGAAA
>PXBV01000315.1 GCA_003565575.1 Psychroflexus sp.
AAAAATTGAATCGCTACGAAGAAACTAAAAGTCTGTTTTTCCAAGATGCATTACAGTTTGATTACAGGATTACTACAGCGAAACGCAATTCTATTATTACTTAAGGTAATGGGCTGCGATTGAAAGGAATGCTTGTCTCGAAATTATTTTAGAGCATAGCTTGCTATATAAATTTATAATCGTAAATTTGCACCCTTATTTTCAGGACTTTGAAGATAAAGGAATGTTTAATTATTTAAAAATTTAAGTGTGGATACATTAAGTTACAAAACGGTTTCAACCAACAAAGCTACTGCGGACAAGCAATGGGTTGTGGTTGACGCCAACGGACAATCTCTTGGACGTGTAGCTTCTATTGTTGCCAAGCTTTTGAGAGGTAAGTACAAGCCTAGCTTTAGCCCTCATGTTGATTGCGGAGACAACGTTATTGTTGTGAACGCAGACAAAGTCAACTTGACAGGTAAGAAGTGGGACTCAAAAGAATATATCCGACATACTGGATATCCTGGTGGACAAAGAAGTTTAACAGCTCAAGAAGTATTTGACAAGAGCCCAGAGCGTCTTGTAGAAAAATCAGTAAAAGGCATGTTGCCCAAAAACAAATTGGGTGCGGATTTATTTAGAAATCTACGCGTCTTTACAGGAACAGAGCATAACATGAATGCTCAACAACCAAAGGAAATTAATATAAACGAACTAGTGTAAATGGAGACAATTCACAAAATTGGCCGTAGAAAAACTGCCGTAGCTAGAGTTTATCTTTCTGAGGGAAAAGGTGAAATTACCGTTAACAAGAAAAAAGCTAACGAATATTTCACAACTGGTCCTTTGCTTTACAAAGTTAATCAAGCATTAGCTTTAACTGGTAATGAAGATAGATTTGACATCAATGTAAACGTGTTTGGTGGTGGTATCACTGGACAAGCAGAAGCTATTAGACTGGCGATATCTAGAGCAATGTGCGAGCTAGACCCTGAAAACAGAGCTACATTAAAACCAGAAGGATTACTTACTAGAGATCCCAGAATGGTGGAGCGTAAGAAATTCGGTCAGAAAAAAGCAAGAAAGAAATTCCAATTCTCAAAACGTTAATCGAGAATTTCATTCAATTATTAAAATTATTAAAAGTTCAATTTTTTGTTGTTATTCCGTATCGTGCGGAAGTTAGTTTAGCATCTAAATGAATAAGACCAATACAATTGCTACTTATTTATTGCTATCCCAACAAGAGAACGTAAACTAAAACAAAAATGGCAAATCAAATAGAGGTCAAGGATTTACTTGACGCTGGTGTTCACTTTGGACATCTTACAAGACGATGGAATCCAAACATGGCGCCTTATGTATATATGGAGCGTAATGGTATTCACATCATTAACTTATACAAAACTGTGGCTAAAATGGAAGAGGCTGGAGAAGCCCTTTCAAAAATAGCAGCAAGCGGTAGAAAAATTCTTTTCGTCGCCACCAAGAAACAAGCTAAAGAAATTGTTGCTCAAGAATCTCAAAGAGCTCAAATGCCTTACATCACAGAAAGATGGCCTGGAGGTATGCTTACCAACTTTGTGACGATAAGAAAGTCTGTAAAGAAAATGGCAGCTGTAGACCGTATGAAAAAAGACGGTACTTTCAATTCACTTTCTAAAAAAGAAAGACTTCAAGTAGACAGGATGAGAGCTAAGCTTGAAAAAAACTTAGGTTCAATTTCTGATATGTCTAGATTGCCTGCAGCTATATTTGTTGTGGATACACTTAGAGAACACATCGCCGTAAAAGAGGCGCAAAAATTAAACATTCCTGTGTTTGCAATGGTAGATACCAACTCCAATCCTCGAGATGTGGATTATGCCATTCCATCCAATGATGATGCCTCAAAGTCTATCCATAAAATCATGTCTTACATGGCAGATTGTATTCTTGAAGGTTTGAATGAAAGAAAAGACGGTAAAGGTGCTGCAGAAGCTAAACCAGCTAAAGCAAAACAAGAGAAGTCTACTGAAGAAAAATCAATAAAAGCAGAAACTCAAGCTCCAGTAGTTGAAGAGGTTCCTGCAGATAAAGCAGAGCCAACGCAACCTGCTGGCAATGAGAACAAAGCTTCAGAATAATATAGATTTAATAACATTAAATCGCTTAAGTCATCCTTAAGCGATTTTTATATTAACACAAAATTTAAAAAATCATGGCAAAAATAACGGCTGCTGAAGTCAATAAACTTAGAAAAAGCACTGGTGCTGGTATGATGGATTGCAAAAAAGCTCTTGTTGAAAGCGAGGGAGATTTTGATAAAGCTATCGAAATTTTAAGAAAAAAAGGTCAAAAAGTTGCTGCTAAGCGTGCAGATAGAGATTCTTCTGAAGGTGCAGCTATTGCAGTTGTAAATGAAGATGCTACAAAAGGCGCAATCATTTCTTTAAACTGTGAAACGGATTTCGTTGCTAAAAATGAATCATTTACTAAAATGGCAAATGATTTTGCACAACTTGCTCTGAGTGTAGAAACTAAAGACGAGTTACTCAACTTAGATTATAATGGCATTACTGTAGGTGAAAAGCTAACAGAGCAAACTGGTGTTATTGGTGAAAAAATAGAAATAGGTGATTTTAGAGTTTTAAAAGCTCCTTTTGTTGGCTCATACATACACGCTGGAAATAAAATTGCTGTTTTAACAGGTTTATCTCAACCAGCTGAAGGTGCAGAAGAAGTTGCTAAAGAAGTGTCTATGCAGGCTGCGGCAATGAATCCAGTAGCTTTAAACGAAGAAGGTGTTGACCAGTCTACAATAGACAAGGAAGTTGAAATCGCTAAAGACCAATTGAGACAAGAAGGAAAGCCAGAAAATATGCTTGACAAAATTGCTCAAGGTAAAATCCAACGTTTCTTTAAAGATAACACCTTGATTAATCAAGCTTTCATTAAAGATAACAAAATCACTGTTGCTCAACACGTTAAGTCTCTAGGAGATGTTGAAGTTGTTGCTTTTGAAAGAGTAGCTTTAGGATAACCTAAGTCAAGTTATTTTCTATAAGGATTATTAACTATTGCTAAGATAAGACCTCACAGGTATTTAAAAACTTGTGAGGTCTTTTTTGTGTTGTTAAAATTCAAGCCAATATCTTATTTTTTCGTTTCAGATAATCATTATATTTGCAAAACTTTATTCAAAAGATTATGCAATATAAGCGAATTTTACTTAAGCTTTCTGGTGAAGCTCTGATGGGAGAGCGTCAATATGGAATAGACCCCAAACGACTGGACGACTACGCTAAAGAGATTAAAACTATTGTAAATAAAGGCGTAGAAGTGGCCATAGTAATTGGTGGAGGTAATATTTTTAGAGGAATAGCTGGTGCAAGTAAAGGAATGGATAGAGTACAGGGTGACCACATGGGTATGCTGGCAACAGTTATTAATGGTTTGGCCTTACAAAGTTCTTGTGAAGATAATGGAATGCAAACTAGACTCCAATCTGCCATAAAAATCAATGAAGTGGCCGAACCTTTTATAAGACGTAAAGCCATTCGTCATCTGGAAAAAGGCAGAGTTGTTATTTTTGGTGGAGGTACAGGTAATCCTTATTTTACCACAGATTCTGCAGCCGTTTTGAGAGCTATTGAAATGGAAGCTGATGTGATTTTGAAAGGCACACGCGTAGATGGTATTTATACCTCAGACCCAGAGCAAAATACAAACGCCACCAAATTCGATTTTATCAGTTTTGATGATGTGCTAAGAAAAGGGCTTAAAGTGATGGATACTACAGCTTTTACATTGAGTCAAGAAAACGAATTACCTATTATTGTATTTGACATGAATACGCCAGGAAACTTATTAAAAATCATTTCAGGAGAAAATATTGGAACCAAAGTAAACTTATAGATAAGCATATGAACGAAGAGATTGAATTTATTATAGACAGTGCAAAAGAGTCAATGCAAGAAGCTCTTAATCACCTTAAAAAGCAACTTGTTAACATTAGAGCTGGTAAGGCAAACCCTTCCATGTTAGGCTCGGTTATGGTGGAGTATTATGGAACAATGACTCCATTGAACCAAGTGAGTAATGTCAATACACCAGATGCGAGAACGCTTACTATTCAGCCTTTTGAAAAAGGTATGATTAAGGAAATTGAAAAAGGCATTATGAATGCTAATCTTGGTTTCAATCCTATGAATAATGGTGATAATGTCATTATCAATGTACCGCCATTAACGGAAGAAAGACGGAAACAACTTTCTAAACAAGCCAAAGCAGAAGCCGAAGAAGCTAAAATTGGGGTGAGAAATGATAGGAGAAATGCCATGAACGAAATTAAAAAAGCAGATTTCCCAGAAGACGTACAAAAAGATACAGAAGAAGAAGTGCAAAAACTGACCGATTCATTTATTGAAGAAATTGACAAAATTTACGCTACCAAGGACAAAGAAATCATGACAGTTTAATGACTGTGAATTTCCTACAATTTGAAAATTAAATATTTTTTTAGGGTTTCCTTGCTCTTTGTGGTGGTGTTCAACCTTCAAGCTCAATCTCAGCTTGCAGGAAGAGTTGTAAATCAATTAGATAACGAAAAAGCCATACCTAACGCTGTTTTGATGACTAATCAACAGCGTTATTTTTTTTCTGATTTTGATGGAAGTTTTTCAATCCTGCTTCAGGAAAATGAATTTGTAGACAAGGTGTTTGCAAATGGCTTTAAGAGCATTCAAGCCGCCGATGAAGACTTGTCCTTAATTCAATTGAAAGAAGACCATCAGCACAGTGAACAAGCTATACAAAAAAAGGATATCATTGGTTTAACCGCCCAGCAATTACTTCCAACCAACTTTGATTTTAAAAGTTTAAGTAAAACTACTATTTCTAATACGGAAGCTGATTTTATTCTAAGAAAGGATATTCATTTAAAACTTACCCAAAGCCAAGGTCTTCAACAAAAGTATAAAGCTATAAGCGTAGAGGGACTTGAAGGTGCTGTGCCTAAAATGGTCAATACCGAGATACATTCCTTCAATTGGTTTCAAAACTATATTGAAATTTTTGATAAGCAATTCGTTAGTCCTTTCAATCAATTAAATTTAATCAACGTTAGATTTTATTCACTTTTTGAAGATGATCACATCCATGTCATAAGTTTTCAACCTTTAAAAAGAGGGTTTATACGGTCTTTGGAAGGCGTTATTGTTTATGACAAATCATCTTCAAAACTATCTAAAATTCATGCCATATCGGATGGAGATTTCAGACTTAATTTACAAACAGAATTTAATACCAATACTGGCTTACCAGAGCAAACAAAACTTAGGATAAAACCCGGTAAAGGTGGTACTAACTTATCGTTTTTTGGTGGTGGAATGTCTTTTGGAAGAATACAGCAAAAAAATCCAAAAGGGGATGCAGAGCTCGTTCATCAACAAGTCTATTATGATGTAAACGTTCATGATTCAATTTCAGCTTTTCCTTCAACACTTACTAAGGTTTTGGAGGATAAAACTAAATATGTACCCAATTCCTACTGGGACAATTTTGATTTTCCTTTCTTAAATCTTAGAGACAGCGATGCTAAGCTAATAAATTCTTATTTTGAGGAAGCGAATATTCGTAAAAAAGTAAATCGACTTTCAGCCTTTGATGCTGGATATTTTCCTATTGGGATTTTGGACGTTGACCTCACACGTTTGTTTAAGCTTAATAATTACGAAGGTGTTAGGCTTGGAATAGGTGTTCTTACCAACGAAAGTTTATCAGAAAAATATAGGCTAGGTGGTTTTGCTGCTTATGGTTTTCAAGACACTAACCTTAAGTATGGCTTTAATGCGGGTTTATTACTCAATTCTGATTCTTCCACCTGGTTAAATGCATTTTTTGCAGATGATATTGAAGAAGTGGGGATGAATAATTTTTTAACGGACCAGCGGGTTTACTCTCTATTTGAACCACGATTGGTAAATATCACCTTTTTTTATAAATACCAAAAGCACGGCTTGAGCTTACAACATAACTTTACTCCACAGCTTATGTCTGAGTTGAAGGTGGATAAAAGTAGCATTTCTCAAACTAGAGATTATGCATTTTTGAATGATGGAAGACTTTTTGAAGACTATAACTTAACTACGGCCACATTTGGGCTTCGCTGGACGCCCAATTACACCTACTCCAAAGTTGGAAAGCGGATTTATGTGAATAAGGCCTCCACACCAGAAGTGACAGCGCAGATTAGTCAAAGCTTTAGAGGTGTGATGGACGGAGATTTTAATTTTACAAAACTTAGTGCAAAGCTGGACTATGAGTTCTTACACAGCTGGGGAAGTCTTTCTAGTGTGGAGTTGGGTGGCGATATAGGTTTTGGGGATATTCCTTTAATGCATACCTTTCACGCGTTTCCTAATAGCCCCAATAAAGCTGGTGTTTTTAATCGATTTTCTGTAGCAGGTGTAAAAAGTTTTGAAACCATGTATTTTAATGAGTTTTTCAATACCAAATTAGCCACTTTGCACCTCAAACATAAACTGACACCTTTTAAGCTTTCCAATACCATTCAGCCAGAATTAGTCTTGATTTCTAGACACGCCATTGGAGATTTTGATAGTCCAGAAAACCATCAAAATATTGCTTTTGATACTTTATCTCAAGGCTTTAATGAGGCAGGTTTTGAACTCAATAAATTATTTTTTGGTTTTGGTTTGAGCTTTGCTTACAGATACGGTGCCTACCACCTGCCTCGTCTGGAAGACAATTTTTCATTTAAATTCACTTTTTATTTAAAGCTTTAGCATTAAAAACAAGAATCAGTTTTTGATTTTTTACATTTGCAAGCTCATAACGTATTTGATGTATAAAGTATTTAGCTTCGGATTTTGGAATTTTATTGCCAATAAAATTTTGAGAAATAGAATTTTAATCATTCTCATTCTTTTAGGCATAACCGTTTTGTTGAGCATGCAGTGGAAAAACATGCAATTTTCATTTACAGAAGCCAACTTGCTTCCAGATGATGCTCCTATTAACATTCAATATGCAGAGTTTGAAGATAAATTTGGATCTGATGGAAACCTGATTACCATTGCTACCGATGATGAGGCATTATTTACTCCAGACAACTTTAAAATTTGGGCTAAGTTAGCAGATACCCTAGCTTCATTTCCTGAAATTAAGTCGGTTATAGGGATTCATAACCTTCAGAAACTTGAAAAACGCGAAAGCCCTCAGCGTTTTGAAATGCAAACTATTCTTGATGCAGAGCAAGCATCAGCAGAAGAAATCAATACTTATAGCCAAGCTTTATTTAAAGATTACCCATTTTATGATGGTCTCATTTTTAATTCTAAAAATAGAACTGTACAGACTGTGGCTTACATGCAAGATAGCATAGTTAATGCCAAAGGCAGAAAGGTCTTTATTATGGACAAGTTTATTCCTTTACTAAATGATTTTAAAGCGAATAATGACTTAGAGATACACGTGTCTGGAATGCCTTACATAAGGACTTTAAACTCTCAAAATATTGTGGATGAAATCCAGTGGTTCGTTCTGTCAGCCTTACTGGTTACCTCTTTTATATTTTTCTTCTTTTTTAGATCGTTTAGAGCCACCCTTATTTCTATGTTAACTGTTATTATAGGAGTCATGTGGGCATTTGGATTCATAGGCCTGCTTGGGTTTGAAATTACCGTGCTTACAGCGGTTATTCCTCCTCTTATTATCATTATTGGTATTCCTAACTGTATCTTTTTAATCAATAAGTACCAGCATGAAATAAAGCAACATGGTAACCAAGCGAAGTCTTTGCAACGCGTAATCACTAAAGTAGGTAATGCTACCTTAATGACCAATGTTACCACAGCTTCTGGTTTTGCTACGTTTATTTTTACGCAAAGTGAATTGCTCCAAGAGTTTGGTATACTTGCTTCCATAAATATTTTGGCAATATTTATACTAAGCTTGCTCATCATTCCAATACTTTACAGCTACATGCCTTTACCTAGTGATAAACACCTTCGTCACTTAGGGAAGCAATGGATTGAAGGATTTGTTGAGTGGATTGTAAAGATGGTGAAGCATAGAAGGGTGACCATATATTTTACCTCCGTAGCCGTGCTTGGGTTCAGCATTATTGGAATGTACAATATAAAAGTTTCTGGAAGTTTACTGGAGGATATGCCAAAAAGTGCTGATTTTTTTAAAGATATTAAGTTCTTTGAAGAGAAATTTGACGGAGTCCTTCCTCTCGAGATTATGATCAACACCAAAAGACCTAATGGGGTAACAAAGCTATCTACACTCAAAAAAATGGATCAGTTGAAGGTAAAAATTAGTGAGATTGAAGAACTTTCTACTCCAATTTCTATCGTCAATTTAGCTAAGTATGCCAAGCAAGCTTTTTATAATGGAAATTCTAAATATTATCAACTCCCAACCTCTCAGGAGCAAACGTTTATGTCTCCTTACATAAAAAGTATGACCAACTTGGAAGGAGGAATTTCATCTTACGTAGATACTACTGGGCAGTATGCCAGGATGACCATGTTTATGAAAGACCTCACTACAGATGAAATATCAAGAATAGAAGCCAAATTACTCCCAGAAATTAAAAAGATTTTTCCAGAAGACCGCTTTCAAGTAACTATGACGGGCAAAGCTCTAGTCTATCAAAAAGGAACACACTATTTAGTAAATAACCTTGTTGTTTCCCTGTCGCTGGCTATCTTACTTATCGCTTTATTTATGGCTTGGATGTTTAGATCATTTAGGATGATTTTAATTTCCTTAATTCCAAACCTTTTACCACTTTTAATGACAGCTGGAATGATGGGCTTTTTAGGTATTCCCATAAAGCCTTCTACTATTTTAGTGTTTAGTGTAGCCTTTGGAATAAGCGTAGACGATACTATTCATTTCTTAGCAAAATATAGACAAGAATTAAAAGCTAATCATTGGAAAATAAAACGCTCTGTTTATCCAGCTTTAAGAGAAACTACTGTGAGTATGTTTTATACCTCTATTGTATTGTTTTTTGGTTTTTCAGTATTTATGATTTCAAGTTTTGGAGGAACTGTTGCTTTAGGAGGTTTGGTGTCGGCAACCTTATTATTTGCGATGTTGGCGAACTTATTACTACTCCCTTCGTTGTTGCTTTCTTTGGAA
>PXBV01000229.1 GCA_003565575.1 Psychroflexus sp.
CGTTTTTCAACAATGGCTTTAGCAAGCTTTCTAGACATCTTTATTTCTCCGTACTGCCATAATATTTGAGCGATTTGTTCTTCTGAGTATGTATTCACCAATTCTGAAGCGCTTAAGCCAGACTTTTGATCCATTCTCATATCCAAATCTGCATCAAACCTTATGGAAAAGCCACGCTCACCTTCATCAAACTGATGCGAAGAAACCCCAAAATCACCTAGAATAGCATCCACCTGTTTTACGCCTTCCAGCTTCAGGAAACGTTTTATTAATCTAAAATTTGCCTGAATCAATGCAAACCTAGGGTCATTAATAGTATTTTCTTGCGCATCTTGATCTTGGTCGAAAGCGTAAAGTTTTCCATTTTCGCCAAGTCGAGAAAGAATTTCTTTAGAATGACCACCACCACCAAAAGTCACATCTACATAAACACCATTTGGTTTTATAGACATGCCATCAATGCTTTCTTTCAGTAGAACAGGTATGTGGTAAGTTTCATTCATTCGTTTCAAATCGCATAACGTCTTCAGCTAAATCTGCAAAATCTTCAGAGTCGCTAATGACTGATTCATATTTTTCTTTATCCCAAATCTCAACGATATTAATCGCAGAGGAGACCACAATCTCCTTTTCGATAGACGCAAAATTGATAAGGTCCTTAGGAATCAATAATCTGCCGCTGGCATCGACATCTATAATTTTGACACCTGCAGAAAATTTTCTTATAAAATCGTTGTTCTTTTTACTGAATCGATTCAAACCATTCATTTTATCCATCAGTAAATTCCATTCACTCATAGGATATAATTCCAGACAAGGTTGAAACACAGAGCGTTTCAATACAAAACCCTCTTCTAGTAAAGGAAGCATCTGCTTTTTAAGACCAGATGGTAGCATAAGTCGACCCTTTGTGTCAACTTTGCACTCGTATGTTCCTACTAGGGTGTTCATGGTTAGATTGCTTTCAACTTCAAATATATTGAATTTTTTACCACTTTTTACCACTTTTTACCACATTGTGGATAACTTTTTCCACTAGAAGTCTTTAAGACTTGTTCACTCTAGTAAAAACAACGCATTGAAGAGATTAGGAATTACATAAAAGTCTGTGGATAAAGCTCCTAATTTGCTTTTTTGTTATAAAAAATTAAACAAACAACTTTAAAAAGGAACAAAAAAAAGAAATTAAAGCTCTTATTTACACTTATTTAGACTTTATAAAACAAGTCTAGAGAACTCTAAGCTATTCTTATTCAAATATCTTTATATTTGAATTTTGAAATTCTGAAAACCTGATGGAAGAACATATTACGCAAGAAGATAAGTTTAAGTACTTTGAAAGAGGAGAAGGAACTCCTATTGTTATCTTACATGGATTAATGGGAGGCTTGAGTAACTTTGATGGAGTGATGAATTATTTTCCAGAAAAGGGATACAAGGTAGTTGTACCTGAGTTGCCTCTATATGACTTACCTTTACTGAAAACTAATATTAAAAACTTAACCAAATACATTAAGGAATTTATAGATTTTAAAGCTTATGGCAAGGTTATCTTGGTTGGAAATTCGCTTGGTGGTCACATAGGTTTATTAACCACAAAACTCTATCCAGAGGTGGTAAAAGCTCTTGTGATAACGGGAAGTTCTGGACTCTATGAAAGTGCAATGGGAGAAAGTTATCCAAAACGCGGAGATTATGAATACATCAAGAAGAAAGCTCAAGATGTATTTTATGATCCAGAAATAGCAACTAAAGAAATTATAGATGATGTTTATGATGTGGTGAATGATCGTGTAAAGGTTTTAAAAACCTTATCTATTGCCAAGAGTGCCATCAGGCATAATATGTCTAAAGATCTACCCAACATGAAAACACCTACTTGCATCATCTGGGGCAAACAGGATGAAGTTACTCCACCACTTGTGGCAAAAGATTTTGACAAACTGCTACCAGACTCAGAATTGTTTTGGGTTGATAAATGTGGCCACGCTGCAATGATGGAGCACCCAGATGAGTTTAATGCAATTCTACACGCTTGGCTCGAGAAGAGAAAGCTCTAAATTCTTTCTATGAAAATCAAAACTGCTAGCTTTGTAGTAAGTAATTCTGACGTAACAAAATGTCCAAACTCACAGTTACCAGAATATGCTTTCATAGGAAGAAGTAATGTGGGGAAGTCTTCGCTTATAAACATGCTAACGGGTAGAAAAAACCTAGCCAAAGTGTCTGGTAAGCCCGGCAAAACAAGACTTATCAATCATTTTTTAATTAATCAAAACTGGCATCTAGTTGACTTGCCTGGCTACGGTTATGCTAGAGTAAGTAAGAAAGAGAAAAAAACATTTCAAAAATACATTACTGCATACTTTGAAAAACGACAACAACTTGTGAATACATTTATTCTAATAGATTCTAGGCTTGACCCCCAACCCATCGACTTAGAGTTTTTGGAGTGGATGGGACTTAATGGTGTTCCCTTTTCTATAGTATTTACAAAAGCGGATAAACTTAAACCTAAGGCATTAGAAAGCAATATTGCCACTTACAAAGCTAAGCTTATGGAGACTTGGGAAGTTCTCCCACCATATTTCGTTACTTCTTCTTCTAACCAAACTGGTCGTGAAGATGTATTGAATTACATAGAAGATATCAACAGTAAGTTGAAGTAATTGAAACCTGACTGTGTTTATAATCTAGCTTTGATTGTATCAATCAATTCTTCAACGTTTTCTATGTCATTGATTTCCTCTCTGCTGATTATTAAACCAAGCTCATAATTATCTTGATACAACACGACAGGCAAGCTATAAAGCTTTTCAAATTTAGATTTAAACTGCTTTTGATATTCATCTTTATGCAAGAAAATCATCTCTATATCACTGTGTTTCCTAAACGACTTCCACTTCCTATTTTCTGTAAGTATCCCATATGTAAGCTCACATAACCTACACTCATAAGTCTTAGGACTCAACACCTTGTGTATGCTACCTATCAATGAGTTTTCTGGGCCTGAATTAGCGTTATAAACAAAAATAAGCGCTTTATTTTTTAACATCCTTTATATCTAGTTTCTCTGCAAAATAATCACAGAAATCCTTCATAGTTGCTGTCATTTTTTGATCATCTGTAGCGCGTTGGTAAGTATCTGTCATTCCAACAAAAATTTGATGAAAAAACTTCTTCATTTCATCCACAGGCATCTCTTTGGTCCATAAATCTATACGAAGAGTTTCCTGTGCTTTATGATCCCATATGCTTAAAAAAGCGGCTTTTGCTTCTTCATTATCTACGCCACCGTCTTGCGCTGACCACGTGAGCTTTTCTGGGATTCTATTTTCATCTGTAACAACGTTGATTTTAATTTCAGATTTTTTTTCAATCATGACTAAGGTTTATATTTTGATTTTTTAAAAATAACATCCGCTTCGAGTTCTAGAAGCTCCTTTAGGTTTGTATTAGGAAACTTTTTCATATAATTTCGTACAATCTGCCACCCTATATATTGACCTATTCTAGGAGATGACTCTTGGTCAAGTTCTAAATAGAATTTGGAATACGGCCCAAGGTTGATAAAGCGATCCTCCAGACGCTTGTCTGTAGAGTAGATCAGGTTGCGCTCCACGAAATATGACCAAATTTCAGTTGTATTGCTTTGTGCCCATTCCCATTGATCTTCAGAGTAATATATCTTTTGAGCATCTGTTTCAAAAGGCATTAATACATCTTTAAAATACAAGATCTTCCCGTGATATATCATGTCTGCTAAAAAGGTTCTAGAACGCTTTCGATTGAGTTGTTGTTTTGCAAAGGCTTCAGCTATGTCTGAAATCAAAAATAGCTTATCTTGCTGGAAAGCTATATATTTTGCTAAGCCTTGATAAAATTTATGGTCTTTTCCCAAATAATTATCCAGTGAGATGAACAAAAGTTCATCGGTCAACACTAATTTTTGTCTATAGTTGACTTCTTCGGCTAAGGTGTAAATCTTTGGAATCTCAACATCAGGAAAGTAATGGCTTGCATACTTAAAAAATCGTTCAATTCTTTGAGTTTCTTCATCAAAATCTGGAAAAGCAGTCAAAACTTCAGAGTGGATTTCATGTTGTAATTCACTTTGCATTTTCTCAATCCACAAGGTATCTGGAACCTGTTCTGGAAATAAAAATGGGTACTTAGATTTTAAGTTTGGTAAATCCTCTGGACTAGCATTAGCAAATTCAACATCAAACCGCTCAACAATCAGATTCAATTCTATAGCCTCTGCATCAGAATTCAGCTTAGAACTTTTCCGGCAGGCACCGAGCAACAGCAAGATGCTCAACAAGAGTAAAGGAAATCTCATATTTGATTAAAACTGTTTACAGGTAAAGCTGTTATTAATTATATTTGGTGCAAATGTAAGTATAAGCTTAAAAAGAATCTTATGGAAGCTAACAAAACAATTGAATACATTACGTCTTGGTTAACAGATTATTTAAAGAAAAGCCATCAAAAAGGCTTTGTGATTGGTATTTCTGGAGGAATAGATTCTGCTGTTACTTCTTCATTATGCGCTAATACTGGGCAACCCACCCTTTGTGTTGAACTACCCATTCACCAACACAAAACTCAAGTTTCTAGAGCAAGAAAACACATTGAACAGTTGGAAAACAGGTTTGCAAATGTAAGCTCGGTTAAGATAGATTTATCCAATACGTTTGACACTTTCAAATCTAGCCTGCCCGAGATAAACAATAAAGATTTACAGGACTTTTCTCTTGCCAACTCTAGAGCAAGGCTAAGAATGACAACGCTTTATTATTTTGCTGGAATTCATGGCTATTTAGTTGCTGGAACTGGAAATAAAGTTGAAGATTTTGGGGTTGGTTTCTACACCAAATATGGTGACGGCGGTGTAGATTTGAGTCCGATTGCAGATTTAATGAAAAGTGAAGTTTATGAGCTTGCTAAAAATTTAAACGTCATCGATGACATTCAGCAAGCTGAACCCACCGATGGTTTGTTTGGCGATAGCAGAACCGATGAAGACCAAATTGGCGCTAGTTACGATGAGCTGGAATGGGCAATGGAATTTAATGGAGATGAATCTGAGATTTCAGATAGACAGCAAGAGGTTTTGAAAATTTACAAGAAATTGAATACTGCCAATCAACATAAAATGCAGCCCATTCCTGTGTGTGAAATTCCAGAAGAATTTAAGGCTTAATGAATTAACACCAAAATAAAGGTATATAAATATTATATTTTTGAAGTAAAAAGAATTTTAACAATCAAGGCTAGTTGAGCTAAAGCACTCTATTCAATTTATTAGAGATCAAAACCTCTAATCCGTTGTATTCCATGGTCTCTCGCATGAGTTCGATGTCAACTTCTTCTTTTTGATCTCTTATCACTTCGCTCAAATCTTGCACTTTTTTTCTGATGAGATAACGGCGTAGGTTCAAAATAGTTTCCATCACTTCTCTAGGGTCCAAAACACTTTTGTCAATAACAAAAATTTCTTGCCGCTTCCAATCGTGTAGTTGGTTTTTCTCATATTCCATCAATATGGAAGTGACTTCTTGAGCCAGTTCTGGTTTCAGGTGATTAATGAACGAATCGATTTTCAAATTTCCTTCTTTCACAAAAGTTTCAATGATTAAATCGTAGAGCTCTTTAAAAATCGGATTGGAAAACTCAACTTCGTCCTCCTGCAACTCGATAAAAATCTTTTCGAAAACCACATATTCTCGTTTCACTTCAATATACTTATCTTCTTCAAAATCGAAATCAAAATCAGTAAAAACAGCAGTTTGATCGCCATACCTCAACAATAACTGAATAATGCTTCTCTCCAAAACATATTGATGATCCACTTTAGGAATTGGACTAGATTCCTGTGTTTCTTTGACAACTTCAAGAGATTTCCGTTTTACTCCTCTATTGGCTTCTTTTCTATCTTTAGCTAGGATTTGCGCCAACGTACTAAACAAAACCTCTTCTGAAACATCCAATAGATTGGAGCAGGTTTGTACATAAATTTCCTGAGTAATTTGATCTGGAATTTTGGAAATTGAATTCACGATATCTCTAACAACTTCTGCCTTTTTCACTGGATCTTTATCCGCATCTTCCATCAGAAGTGAGGATTTGAATCTTATGAAATCTTGTGCATTTTTATCCAAATAAGCCTGCAAATCTTCCTGCGAGTTGGCTTTGGCAAAACTGTCTGGATCTTCGCCTTCTGGAAACAAACACACCTTCACATTCATGCCTTGTTCCAGAATCAAATCAATTCCACGAATAGAAGCTCTTAATCCTGCCGCATCGCCATCAAATAAAACAGTAATGTTATTGGTTAATCTGCTAATCAACCGGATTTGCTCAGGCGTAAGTGCTGTTCCAGAAGAAGCCACCACGTTCTCTATCCCCGTTTGGTTAAACTGAATCACATCCGTATAACCTTCAACTAAATAGCAATTATCAGCTTTGGCGATAGCCTGCTTGGCTTGATAAAGTCCGTAAAGCACTTTACTTTTGTGGTAAACTTCACTTTCTGGTGAGTTGAGATATTTGGCTTGCTTTTTATCATTGGTCAAGATCCGACCTCCAAAACCAAGCACTCGACCCGACATAGAATGAATGGGAAACATCACTCGACCTTTGAATCTATCAAACCGCTTTTCACCTTTTATGATGGTAAGTCCAGTCTTTTCTAAAAAATCTAATTTATAAGCTTTCTCCAAAGCTTTATCTGTAAACGCCTGCCATTCATCTGGTGAATACCCCAAATCAAATTTTTCGATGGTTCCGGAAGTAAAGCCTCGATTTTTGAAATAGCTCAAACCTACCGACTTCCCTTCATCTGTGTGCAACATTTGGTTGACGAAAAAAGTTTTAGCAAACTCGTTCACCAAATACATGCTTTCTCGCTCGCTAGCTTTTTCTTTTTCTTCTGAAGATTGTTCCGTTTCTTCAATTTCGATATTGTAACGTTTAGCCAAATGTTTTATGGCTTCTGGATAAGTATAATGCTCGTGCTCCATTAAAAAAGCCACTACGTTACCACCTTTTCCTGAACTAAAATCTTTCCAGATTTGCTTTACAGGAGATACCATAAAACTTGGCGTGCGTTCTTCAGTAAATGGACTTAAACCCTTAAAATTACTCCCCGATTTTTTCAATTGAACGTAATCGCCAATCACTTCCTCCACACGGGAAATATCAAATACTTTGTCTATGGTGGTTTTACTTATCAATGGAGTAATATTTTAAAAATAAAATTATAGTACTTAACAAAAATAACGTAATGTATTAATATAGTGTGCTCATATTAATAATGTCTTTTATAAGAGAGACCTCACAGGTTTTAAAACCTATGAGGTCTAAGCCTTTGAAAGATTATTTCTCTCGATCAATCACATAATCAATCATCAATTGCAAAGAAGCTTTGTAAGGCGATTCTGGATAATTTTGAAGGATTTCTGAAGCTTCATGTTGAAAGGCTTTCATCTTGGTTTGAGCATATTCCAAACCTCCAGTAGATTTCACAAAATCAATCACTTCATTCACTCGCTTCTTGTCTTTATTGTGATTTTTTACCGAATTGATGATCCAATCTTTGTCTTTTTTGGACGACTGATTTAAAGCATAAATAAGTTGTAATGTCATTTTTTGTTCTTTAATGTCGATTCCTGTGGGTTTCCCTATTTTTTGCTCTCCATAATCAAACAAATCGTCTTTAATTTGAAACGCCATTCCTATAAGTTCACCAAACTTTCTCATGGACTCAACATGAGTAGAATTCGGTTTTACTGCTGCTGCACCTAGACTGCAACAGGCGGCTATAAGGGTAGCTGTTTTTTGTCTAATAATCTCATAATAAACAGCTTCTGTTATATCTAGACGTCTAGCTTTTTCAATTTGAAGCAATTCTCCTTCGCTCATTTCTCTTACAGCAACAGATATGATTTTCAAAAGATCAAAATCATCGTTATCAATGGACAGCAATAAGCCCTTAGACAACAAAAAGTCTCCAACCAAGACAGCAATTTTGTTTTTCCATAGCGCATTTATGGAGAAGAAACCTCGACGTTGGTTACTATCGTCCACAATATCATCGTGAACCAAAGTCGCGGTATGAATAAGCTCAATAACAGATGCACCTCTGTAAGTCCTGTCATTTACATCTCCATCAGAAACCATTTTAGCTACCAGAAAGACAAACATAGGGCGCATTTGCTTGCCTTTTCTATTGACGATGAAGTGCGTAATTTTATTGAGGAGCGCCACACGAGAAGACATGAAGAGTGAGAACTTTTTTTCAAAAAGTTCCATCTCATGAGCTATAGGTTCCTTTATTTGTGAGACTGTTTTCAATGCTCACAAAGATAAGCTCAAAAATCAATCTAAGCTCTTAATCAAACTTTAATTTTATTGGCCAATTGCCCACAAGCCGCATCGATATCTTTTCCTCTAGAATGCCTTAAAGTAACGGTTATACGATTAGCTTCAAGCGCATTGACGTATTTGGCTACTGCAGCATCACTTCCTTGCTGGAAATCTCCATCATCTATGGGGTTGTACTCAATAATATTGACTTTGCACGGAATCGCCTGACAAAAATTGACTAAAGCCCTGATGTCTTCTTCTCTATCATTAATCCCGTTCCATACGATGTATTCATAAGTCACCGATTTTCCTGTTTTCTCATACCAATAAATGAGTGACTCTTTTAAATCTGCTAAAGGAAATTTAGCATTGAACGGCATAATCTGCGTTCTGACCTCATCGATAGCGGAATGTAAAGACACTGCCAAATGGAATTTGACGTCATCATCTGCCAATTTTTTAATCATTTTGGGAACTCCTGACGTCGATAATGTAATTCGGCGTGGGGACATACCTAGACCTTCTGGTGAGGTGATTTTTTCGATGGACTTCAAGACGTTGTTATAATTCATTAAAGGTTCGCCCATTCCCATATACACAATATTGGAAAGCGGAATTCCATTGTAAAGCTTGCTTTCTTTGTCAATAGCCACGACTTGGTCAAATATCTCATCCGCATTAAGATTTCTAAGGC
>PXBV01000271.1 GCA_003565575.1 Psychroflexus sp.
CTACAAATTCAAAGATGAATTTGGCCTGGAGCATATCCACACTTCAGCTTCAGAAGTTATTAGTGGCTACAAGCGTTTAGGACAGGGTAGAGTAGGCAGTACTCTTTTGGAAAACACTTGGCAATTGCAGCTCCAAGGAAAACAAGCTCTCTATCAGCAAATCTGGACGTCCATTCTAGAAGCGGTATCTAAGAGACAACAAGATCATCTATACTGGCAAACGGATAGCGCATTTCCTATTGTAGATGAACCCCATCTTTTGAAGCTTAAAGCTTCTTTAGACCAACCAAAACTTAGAGATGCTAAAAAACGTTTGATACCGTTTCAACAAGACTTTACCATTTCAGATCTCTGGAAAGCGAAACTCTTTCCATCAACAGAAGGTTGGAACCGATTACAATTGGAACAAGACTCTACAGCTATTTTTGAGTATTATGTTCATGCAGCTGAAGATTGGAAAACCTTACAAGCTTATCAAACGCAAAACGCCAATCAAACGTTTTTTAAACGAAACAATCAAGACTCAGGGCAACTAGTAAAAGCCAATGTAGCCATTTCTCCACTCTGGTTCTTTGGACTTTTTCTTTTAGGAATGGGTGGTTTATGGCTAGAACCAAAACTTTAGTTTTATCTCGTCTAAAACTTTGAAATTTAAAGCATTTTAGTCAAGATGTTATTACTTTTATACCATGCCAGAATTACCAGAAGTTCACGGATATAAAACTTTTATGGAGCGTACTGTTCTCCATCAAAACATAATAGGTTTAGATTGCAGAGACACCAGGCTGCTTAAACGTTCTCTATCTGAATTTGAAAACCAACTCATAGGTTATGAATTTGAAAGCATCGAGCGCATAGGTAAATATGTATTCATAAATCTCAACAATTCGAAAGTTTTAGTAATGCATTTTGGAATGACTGGTCGCCCTCACTACTATAAAAACGAACAGGAGCGCCCAAAGTTTGGTCATTTACAAATTAAATTCAATAATGGCTATCACTTTGCTTTTGAAAACAAACGCAAGTTTGGCTGGTGGGATCTCACAAATTCAATTTCAGATTATAAAGCGGCTCATAAGCTAGGTACGGATGCTAGAACCTTAGCTTTTGAAGACTTCTACGCTTCGGTAAGAAGTCGTAAAACCGACATCAAAAAGGTAATCATGGATCAAAGTGTTGCAGCTGGAGTGGGTAACTGGATGGCAGATGAAATTTTATATCAATCTAAAATACACCCTAAAACCCGGGTTGAAGATATGGATTCTTCTGAAATTCAACGTGTATTTGATGCGATGAAACTCGTGATAGAAGTGGCTATTGAAAATGAAGCGCATTACGAGGATTTTCCAAAACACTTTTTAATGCATTTTAGAAAAGAAGGTGGAAGATGCCATCATACAGATGTTGAAATCAAAAAAACCAAAGTTGGAGGGAGAACAACCTACTACTCATCAGAATGGCAGGATAATTTAGATTAATCAATTCATGAATTGAAGATTTAGCGTTTTATCGCTTTCTAAGCTAAACTTGCATTTAGAAAATTTAGGTCTGGCTAAAGACGTCATATTAGATGCACCAACAGGCTCTTTGGGAAAGCCAATAAAGTTGGTGTCTAGCTCTTCATTATCATTTAAATCTTGAAAGAATGAAATCGCATAATCCCCTATGTCAAGATTTTTGAAGGTATATTCTGCATTAGAGTCAAAGTCCGTAAGTGTTATGGTGATCACGCTATCATCTGAGTTATCTGGGAAAGTTTCTTCTTTTGAATGCAGTGAGATATAGATAGTGCCTTTGCTTTCCTCGATGTCTTCAAGAATAACCTTGAGGTCTGCTTTTTGTCCAATCACATTAAGGCTGAAGCTTAATATGCACAAGGTCAAGACAATTATTTTCATAGTTTTTTAATTATATTGTATCAATTTACTTGCCAAAGCCTTTAAGTCAGGACAAGTTATTTCTGCTTCTGATGCATTTGGATAAGGATATTTACCAGGTCGTTGTATAAAGGCAGTTTGTAAACCTTGAGCCTGAGCACCAGCAATATCCCAAGCATGGGCTGCAACGAGCATGGCTTGTTGCGGGGTACATTGTTCTTGGTGAAGTACATGAGTATAGGTCGCTGAGTGTGGTTTAAATTTTTTGACCGATTCTACACTGTAAATTGTTGAAAACACAGAACTTAAACCTGAAAAGTCCATCTGACGCTTTAGCGCCTTCAATCCGCCATTGGATAAAGCTACGCACTTATAACCATGATTTGTAAGACGTTGTATACTTTCTTTTACTTCAAAATAGGGCTGAAGCTGAGTAATATTACTTAAAATGGATTTCAATTCTTCTTTTGAAAGTGATACAGAAAATCGACGAGCGACCATTTTTAAAGTAGCAAGACCAACTTCTCCAAAATCTGAATAGCTATCAGTCAATGTCTCAACCATTGAATATTGAATTAATTGATTGAACCACAACTCGAATGCCCATTCAGAATTTAAACGCGTATTGATATCTTCCTTAAGTGGACTTAAATCTAATAAGGTTTCGTTGACGTCGAATATTAAGAGAAGAGGTAGCTTTTTCATTACTAACTATTACATCGCTCGGTGATGTTCGGTTTTTTCGCGGTAGGATTCGTATAATTCCTTAGCCTTTTCATCCATTTCTAACGGGTGATTAAAGTTGGTATCGATGTCTTTTAGGCGTTGTTCTCCTCCCAAAATCACATTGATTTCTTTGTTGATTAAACCTTCGATGGATTTTTGGGCAACCCATTCTGCGCTGTCCATGTTTTCAATTTTGGATGTAATCATCATAGGAGTGTCGGTAGCTGTGGGGAAGACGGTCATTACATGAATATTATCAAAAATAAGTTCACGCCGCATAGCTTCAGAAAAATGCCTTACGCCTGCTTTGGTAGCTGCGTAAACTGAGTAGAAAGGTTTAGCGATATAACCTAAGCCAGATGAAATATTCATAATGCCCGCTTCTTCGCTTTTGCGTAAAAGTGGTAATGCTTTTTTGGTTAAAAGTATAAGCCCAGTGAGATTGATGTTTATTTGGTTAACGATATCTTCATCTGAGATTCGTCCCAATTCTCCTGTGCTAATCACTCCAGCATTATTGATGAGTACATCAACACTACCCCATTTTTTCTCCACGGTTTCTACTAACTTTACAATGTCTGATAATTGAGCCACATCGCCTTGCACAAGTATGAAGTTGGCATTTTTAAACTCAGATGATAAGTCCTCTAATTTTTCTTTCGACCTGCCCATTACTGCAAAATCATGAACTCCTTTGGAAATGAGTTCAGCAATAAGTGCTTTGCCTATGCCAGCACTTCCTCCTGTGACAAGTACTTTTTTATTCTTTAGATTCATATGTTATTGTGTATTTGATACTGTAAGTTAATGCTTGTAGATTTTAGAAATGGTCTTTTTAGTTAAATTTAAATATTTACTTCAGATTAGTCGTTTACAACTATTCAATCTGTCTATAAAAAAACAACCCTAATCAATCAGTAAAAAGGGTTGTTTTTGTGGGATTAATTATGGTTTTAAAGTTTATTCTTCGCCGAGTAGGGCAAAAAATTTATCTAAATTTGGCATAATGACGAGTTGCGTTCTTCGGTTTTTCGCCATGTTGTCTTTACTGTCATTTGGAGCTATAGGTGCATAACTCGATCTTCCAGCCAAGATAAGTTGTTCTGATGGTACATTGAATTTAGTCTCAAGTCGTCTTATTACAGCTGCACTTCTACGCGCACTCAAGTCCCAATTATCGATGATATAACTTTCTTCTTTGAGCGTTCTACTATCAGTATGGCCTTCAATTAAAATTTCGAGTGATGGTTCAGATTTTAAAACTTCTGCAATTTGAGAAAGGATATCATCAGCATTATTGCCAACTCTGTAGCTGCTATCACCAAACAATAAATCATCGTCGATATTGATTTGAACTAAGGTTTCCTCAATAGATAGGTTTAAATCTTTGGAAGAGTCCCCCATTTTTTTCGAAATATTATGAGCAATGGCAATATTCAAAGAATCTTTTAATGTTGCAGCTTCTGCTAATTTTGATGCAGGTACATTTTTTAAGGTATTTCGCATCGCTTTTTTATTGTTTTCTGATAAGACTAAGCTTTCATCTGGAATACTCACTTTCATACCGTCTTTTTCGGTTTGTAGAGATGAAATCTTATCGTTGTAACGCTGGACGCGCATTTCAATCTCTTGGATTTGATTTTCCAGTTTTTCTTTTTCAGTGCGAGTTTCTAATAACTCAGATTTTGTGTCATTCAAGTTGGATTCTAGTTCAGTGTATTTTTTCTTGGAAACACAACTGGAAATCATCAAAAGGATACTACCAGTAAAAGCAATGTTCTTTAAATTCATAAGTTTTAATTTTGATTTAATTTTTTTGAAATATCTAAGTTTTCAAATAATCATAACAAAATTCTGTTCATAGAGTTTTGTTAAAATCTTATTTTGCATCCATTATTGAATTGGAATGGTCGGGATAAAAGCGTTTTAGGGAGTTTGCAGAAATTCCTATCTTAAAGAATAGGACTAGGAGTGTATCTAAGATGAGTTGACGTATAACACCATTCTTTTGAAAACGCCGATTGGAGGTTAAAACAGAGGTGTGTAGTTTTTTGAATTTTCCTTGCTGGCGAATTCGTTTTTGAATTTCTACATCTTCCATAAATGGCATGGTTTTAAAGCCTCCAATATGCTGAAATGCCTTAGTAGAGAAGAACATTGCATGGTCTCCGTAGGTGAAAAATTCCAAGCTGAATTGACTGCACCAGTTGTAGAATTTGAAAATAAGATGGGAGTCGTCCATTTTTAATCTGAAACTTCCTCCCGTAACTTTTGGGTCTTGCATCAAATTCAAAATATCCTTATGAAACGTGGTGGGCAGAAATGTGTCGGCATGAAGAAACAGCAGGATGTTACCTTGGGCATGAACAGCACCCAAATTCATTTGGTTAGCTCTTCCTTTTGTAGCGTTTAAAAGCTTTACGGACTTGAATGTTGAAACAAGTTTCAACGTAGCATCGGTGCTTCCGCCATCCACCACCACCACTTCAAAGTCGCCTTTTAGGCATAGCGTATACTTCAGAACTTTACCAATGCAGTGTTCTTCATTTAAAGTGGGTATGATAATGCTAATGTGCATGTTGAGGTGCTTCTAAAAGGTTGTGGATGACTTGTATTCAATTCAGAATAAAACTGCTCTATACTGAAGGACTTGGTAGGTGAATATAAAGGTAAAGACAAGCGCAGTGAAAAATTTCACCAAAGTGGAGGCTAAAAGGCCAATGAGGGATCCAAAAGCAGCTCTTAAGGCTAGTGAAGTTTCCAGTCTAGAGATGAACACCTCCGCAAGATAAGCGCCCAAAAATGAAAAGAGAATAATCCCCAATGGCACGGGAGTGAATAGCCCAACAACCAAGCCAATCGCTGCACCGTACATACCGTATTTACTTCCACCAAACTGTTTTATGCCAAGGATAGGAATGACGTAATCTAAGACGATAATAATAAGGCTTATAGCCAAAGTAACCCATAAAAGCTGTGCGCTGATGGTCGTTTCTGGAACAATGTAAAGCAAAAGTATGCCAAGCCAAGCTAAGGGTGGTCCTGGCAAAACTGGCAAAAAACTTCCCACAATACCCACCAAACAGCAGATAAAACCAAGACTTATTAAAAATATGCTCATAGGCGAGATTTATTTAAAAAGCTACTAAATTTATGTTTTTCAATCTAGTAAATCTTACTTTTGAAGAAATAAATTTAATGAATTCCCTTTACATTCATATTCCATTTTGCAAACAGGCTTGCCATTATTGTGATTTTCATTTTTCTACTTCTCTAAAACATAAAAGCAAGTTGATAAAAGCTATTTGTGAGGAGTTAAGACTTAGGAAAGATGAACTCTCAGGTGATGTTGAAAACATTTATTTTGGTGGCGGAACACCAAGTTTGCTAAAAGAATCAGAATTAAATTTGATTTTTGAAACTATCTTTTCTCAATATAAGGTTGTAGACAAGCCTGAAATCACTTTGGAAGCCAATCCTGATGATTTGAACGTTGAGTATTTAAAAATGTTATCCGGTACTCAAGTCAACAGATTAAGTATTGGCGTTCAGTCGTTTTTTGAAGAAGATTTGAAACTGATGAATAGAGCTCACAATGCTGAAGAAGCAGAATCTTCAATTGTATTGGCAAAACAGTTTTTTGATAACATTTCCATTGACTTGATTTACGGTATCCCCGATATGAGTCTTGACCGCTGGAAAGCTAATTTGAAAAAAACCTTGGAACTCGACATTCCTCATATTTCTAGTTATGCCTTAACGGTAGAACCTCATACAGCTCTAAAGCATTTTATTGATAAAGAAATCATCTCACCCGTAGATGATGACCTGGCTAAATTACATTTTGATACCTTAGTGCAAACTCTTGAAAATAAAGGCTTCGAAAATTATGAGTTTTCCAATTTTGGAAAACCAGGCTACTTTTCTCAAAACAATACAGCCTACTGGACTGGTAAATTTTATTTAGGTATTGGCCCCTCGGCGCATAGTCACGTATACGGCAAGCGTAGCTGGAATATCAATAACAACCCAAAATACATCAAAGCTATAGAAGCAGGAGAACTTCCTTCAGAATATGAACTATTGTCTACTACAGATCGGTATAATGAATATATTATGACGGGCTTAAGAACCAAATGGGGTGTGAACCTAAAAGTGGTTGAAAGTGAGTTTGGCTTAAATTATGCCGCTTATTTAATGGAGCAAATTCAAGACTATCAAGAGCAAGGTTTATTGGAATTGGAAAAAGATGTGCTAAAAGTAACTCCAGAAGGAAAATTTTTATCGGATGGGATTGCATCAGAATTGTTTATGCTAAATTTAATTAAAAACTAAATTCATGTCCAACGTAGATTTAATTATAGAAGAGCGCGCAGCAGATATCGGAAATTTTATGGTCGGTAGGCTGTTGCCGTTTCGTCAAAAACGCATGGTCGGACCGTTTTCCTTTATAGACCATATGGGGCCTGCTGAAATGACAGCTGATGAAAACCTCGATGTTGCGCCACACCCACACACAGGCTTGTCCACACTTACTTTTTTGTTTGAAGGAAATATTGTGCACAAAGATAGTTTGGGTACCGAAGTAGAAATAGAGCCAGGTGCCGTCAACTGGATGACAGCTGGTCGCGGAATTGTCCATTCTGAACGGACTCCAGACCGATTACGTACAACCGAGAAAACCCTGCACGGACTCCAGATTTGGGTGGCTTTACCTTTGGAACTTGAGGAGATGGAGCCGCAATTTTCACATGTGGAAAAGGATGACATCCCGGCCTGGGAAGATGATGGTGTTCAATATCGTTTGATTGCTGGCAAAGCCTTTGGCAAGGAATCCCCTGTTCCTGTGCATAGCGAACTTTATTTTATTGAAATCAAGAATAAGACTGAGACCACCGTTGATATTGGTGAGCATTTGTATGGAGAAAGTGCCTTGTACATACTGGAGGGTAAGGTGGAAAACGACGGTCACACCTACGAGCCCAAACGCATCTTGGTCACTAAAGACGCCTCGCTGTGTAGCTTTACGATGAAAGCCAATACGACTGTTTATATTTTTGGCGGCGAAGTCTTTCCTGAAGAACGGTTCATCCACTGGAACTTTGTGGCGAGCAGTAAGGAGAAAATCGAGAAAGCAAGAGAAATGTGGAAAAACCAAGAATTTGATAAAGTGCCAGGCGAAACCGATTTTGTGCCGTTGCCAGGTTCATAATAACTTCTCATGAACATCGAAGAACTTAGAGCCTATTGCCTCAGCAAACCCGAAGCGACCGAGGATTTTCCGTTTGACAACGATACGCTTGTTTTCAAAGTCAGAGGCAAATTATTTGCGCTCACGTCTTTAAAAAACTGGGAAGCTGGAGATCATAGCGTCAATTTGAAATGCGATCCCGAAAAAGCTGTCGACTACCGAGAACACTATCCCGATGAGGTTTTCCCAGGTTACCATATGAACAAAAAACACTGGAATACGGTAGTCGTCGACGGGCCGGAGTTGTCGCAGAAATTCATTCAGCACCTTATCAATCACAGCTACGAGCTCGTCGTGAGTAAGTTGCCTAAATCCAAGCGTCAGGGCTTGTTAGATTAGTCTTCTAGTCACAGAAATGAGGCCTGAAATTACATGTTTTACTAAATCAAAAAGTTTGTATTTTTGATATATGCGAATCATCGAAAAAAATCTAGACACTATCAGAGCTTTATGTAAAAAACATAAAGTGGCTCATTTATTTGCCTTTGGTTCAGTTTTGACCAGTCGTTTTAGCTCTACAAGCGATGTCGATTTGTTGGTAGATTTTGAAAATGTTGAGCTTTACGATTACGCTGATAATTATTTTGATTTTAAACAGTCCTTAGAGCACCTTTTTAAAAGAGAAGTAGATTTGATGGAAGACAGTGCTATCAAAAATCCATTTTTGAGGCAATCAATAGACGCCAACAAGTATTTGATTTATGGATAGTGAAATAAAAACTTGGCTTTATGATATTCTTCAATCCATAAATGAAATTGAAAGTTATTACCAAAACAAGCCTAAAGTTTATGCAGACTATGTTTCAGATGTGAAAACAAAAAGAGCTGTCGAGAGAAATTTGGAAATAATTGGTGAAGCGGTGAATCGTATCCTTAAAAGAGACCAGAATTTTGAACTCATCAATTCCAAAAAAATAATAGGAACTAGGAATAGAATTATTCACGGGTATGATAAAATATCAGATGATTTGATATGAGCATTGTTATAAATCATATACCAAAACTCAAAGCTGAAGTTATTCGTCTTTTAGAAAATTAAATATGATCTTAAGATTTAAATTATTCTTCAACTTACACAGGAAAAGCTATAAAAACTAAATCAACCACAGCTACGAACTCGTCGTGAGTAAGTTGCCTAAATCCAAGCGCCA
>PXBV01000032.1 GCA_003565575.1 Psychroflexus sp.
GCCACCAAGCTTATTCATGATAAACGCCAAGCTCATTTTGAAAAACTTGACGAGAAGCGTGAGGATAACCTTAAGATAAAACTGGATATAATTCATCAAATTGAAAAACTTTCAGAAGAAAAAATTACACAGCATAAAGATGCACAGCAACGTATCAAAAACGTAAATAAGCTTAGAGACTTATTCTTTAGTGCTGGAAGTGTACCTAAGCAAAAGCAAGATGAAACCTGGGATGCTTTTAGAAAAGCCACCAAGACGTTTAATAAAAATAAAAATGATTTTTACAAAGGGTTAAAAGCTGAGCAATTTACTAATCTAGAAAAGAAGAAAGCCCTCATAGCTATTGCAGAAGAGCATAAGGATAGTGAAGACTTTAAAGCCACAACTCCTTTAATGAAGAAAATCCAAAATGACTGGAAGAAAATCGGACATGTTCCGAGAAAAGATTCAGATAAAATTTGGAAGCAATTTAAAGCAGCTTGCAATCATTACTTTGACAGATTTCATAAAGTCAAAAAGGAAGAGATTGATGATGAAATGAAGGCATTTAACCAAAAGCGTGAGCTTATACAGAAGCTTAAAAATGAAAAGTTAGATCAAACTGATGACAAAACGCTAGAGACGGTTAAGAGTTATATTTCTAAATGGAATGAGATCGGGATAGTTCCTGCCAATAAACGCTATGTTGAGAATAAATTTAATAGAGCCTTAGATCAGATTTTTAAACAGGTAGACATCAGTAAAACTGATGCTGAATTGATGAAGTATCAAAACAGGCTTCAAAACTTAGAAGAAGCCGATGATTCTCAGCGTATTTATAAAGAGCAGACCTTCTTAAGAAAAAAAATAGATGAGACCAATGCTGAACTTCAACAGCTTGAAAACAATCTTCAATTTTTCTCTGATGCAGACCGAAATAACCCATTGGTTGAGGAAGTTTACAACACAATGGATAAGCTCAAGGAAGACTTAGCTATGTGGAAAGCAAAGCTAAAGAAGATAAAAGAGCTATAGACGCTATGAAATCTTTTGAACTGAATCACACCTGTCCGCTTTGCAAAACCAAAGCGGATTATTTTTGCTCTTTTGGTAAAAAAAGAAGAGATTACTTTAAGTGTAAACATTGTGATGCTGTATTTCTTCACCCAAATAATTATATTGATTATAACCAAGAAAAAGAGCGTTACGAAACCCACAATAATGATGTTACAGACAAAAGGTACCAAAATTTTGTAAGACCTATAACTGAGGCTGTAAAACAAACATTCCCTTTAACAGCAAATGGTTTAGATTACGGTTGTGGAACTGGGCCAGTGGCATCATTTGTTTTGGAGAGTAAAGGTTTTAAAAAAATCACTTTATATGACCCTTTCTTTCAGCCTAGTGAAGAGCACTTGACCCAAAGGTATGATTTTATCATTTGCTGTGAAGTTATAGAACATTTTTTTAGTCCAAAGGAGGAGTTTTTAAGATTAAGAAATCTACTTAAACCCAACGGAAAGTTGTTTTGTAAAACCAGTATTTTAAAAACAGATTGTCATGAAACCTATTTCCAAGATTGGTGGTACAAAAATGACCCAACACATGTGTTTTTTTATACGTCCAAAACTCTTGAATACATTAGAGTTCAATTTGGCTTTAAAACTTTATCCATCGAGACAGACTTGATTACGTTTAGCTTAATCTAAATCAAAAAAAGGAAATAAAGTTCTCATAATTACCATGTAGTCTGGTTCCAAAAACCTGGCAACTTGCAAATGTTGTTCAGCTAACTTTAACTTACCTAATTCAAAATAAACACCAGCAAATCTATATTCTAATTCAGCTATGTTTGGAAAGAAATCATTAGCCTCTTCTAAAGCCTGTAAAGCGTCTTTATATAGTTTAAGCTCTATAAGAATATCTATGCGATTCAGCCAAGTTTCTAACTCATAATTACCAAGCTCCAAACTTTTTTTAAAACCAAAAGCTGAATCTTTCATATTATCAAGCTCTAGATTAATGACTGCAAAATGTTTCCAATAAAGGACATTTTCTTCATCTATATTAATCGCTTTATTAATAAAATATAATGCTTTTTTATAGTCTTTAATTTTGACATGATAATCTGATAAAGCTAACCAGACTTTATCTAGAAGTGGATCTTCATGAAGCGCTTTTTTAAAATGCTTGAGTGCTTTCTCTGGTTGGTTTAACTTCAAAAAACATTTACCAATCCTAAGATAAGCAAAAGCAGTTGGGTCATCTATTTGAAGAGTTAAGCTGTAGCATTCTATGGCTTCTTCAAAACGTTTCAAACGTTCCAAGACTTTACCTTTCTCTAAATAAGCACCAATAAAGTAATCATCAGAAATAATAGCATAATCAAAAGCTTCTAGGGCTTTGCTATAATTTTTAGTTTCAAAATAAAGTTTTCCAAGTTGATGCCAAGCTACTTCGCAGTAAGGTTGCCTGTCTAGAAATGTCTTTAGAAACTCTACAGCTTCTTGGTTTTGATCTAAAAAATCAAAACAATAGATGACATTGTATAGTGCTGTATAATCATTCTCATCATTTTCTAAACACTTTATATAGCTTTGCTTAGCATGTTCAAAATCTTCCAAAAACAAATACTCCATACCCATAATACTATGTATCTCAAGAAGGTCATCAGCAAAATTGAGAGCTTCTTTAAGGACTTCTATAGATTTATGGTGCAAGTCTTGTTTGGAGTAAATATTAGCTATAAGAATATAAACCTCTTCGTTGTTAGGTTCAAGGGATTTCAAATCTTCAAGCAAGGTCATTGCTTTCTCAAACTTATCTTCAAAGGTGTAAATTTCTGCTTTCATCAACAGCAAGTTGAACGATTTGGGGTGTTGGTCTAAGGAAAGTTTTAATGCCTTTTTTGCCAATGCCAATCTACCGCTGTCTATATAATGTGCTATAATATTTTCAAACTCTGCAGCATCAAAAAACAAGACTTCATTTGTCTTTAGCATCATTTCAAATTTCTCTATAGGAAAATCGAAGTCATCGTGATGAGAAGATCCTAACTGCATATAAAATGATTTAATTTTTGGGTAAGATAAATGTCTTTTTTCAATTCAAGCTGATTTTTTTGAGAATGTTTTCAACAAGTTATTCACTTTTAAAGGTTCTCTGAATATGCATTCAGAATATCAATTATTATACCACAGCCTAACTCTATTTCTTTTTCTGAAATGGTTAAAGGCGGTGAAATACGCACTGCTTTCTTTTCATATAAAAGCCAAAATAAAATTAAACCTTTTTCTTTGGCTTCTAGGACTAAATAATTTGCGATGTCTGGGTCTGACAATAAAATAGCAAGCATGAGTCCTTTACCTCTCACTTCTTTTATATGCGGATGCTTAAGGTGCTTTCTAAATAAGGCTTCTTTGTGAGTCACCTCATCTATTATTGAAGTGGTAGTAAGTTCAACTAACGTAGCGTGGCATGCTGCAGCAATTACAGGGTTTCCCCCAAAAGTAGTAATATGCCCAAGTTTTGGGTTATCACTCAACAAGCTCATTAGTGACTTTGAAGCTGTGAAAGCACCAACTGGCAATCCAGAAGCCATAGCTTTACCTATGACTAAAATATCTGGCACACAATTAAAATGTTGGAATCCAAAAAGCTTTCCTGTTCTTCCAAAACCTGGCTGTATTTCATCTAATATAAGTAAAGCGCCAACTTCTTCACATCTTCGCTTAATTTTTGATAAGTAGTCTTCATGAGGAAGTATAAACCCTGCACCGCCTTGAATTGTTTCTAGAATAACTGCAGCCGTAGATTTGGTTATGACATTAAGACAGGTTTCTTCATTAAACTGGATGTGAGTAATATCACCAACTAAGGGTCTAAATGGAGCGACGCGTTCTTCATAATCCATCAAACTTAAAGCACCATAGGAATTACCGTGGTAACAATTCCTAGCCGCAATTATTTGGGTTCTTCCTGTAGCCCTTCTAGCTAATTTCATGGCACCATCTATGGCTTCTGTACCGCTATTAACCATATACGTTTGAGATAAAGGTTCGGGCAAATGCTTTGCAAGCAACTTAGTGAACTCAACAGCTGGACTCTGTATATATTCCCCGTATACCATTACATGTAAATATTTATCAAGCTGATTTTTTATTGCTTTAATAATGGCAGGATGCCTATGACCTAAGCCGCAAGCAGAAACGCCTGCTACAAAATCTAGATGCTTTTTCCCGTCTGTTGTGTATATAAAAGAGCCTTGGGCGTGACTAATTTGCATACCTAAGGGATGAGGAGTAGTTTGGGCTTGAAAATTTAAAAAGTCAGCTTTCATCTTTATCTTCCTCAACTTTTTTAAGGTTTGTAGCTTTGAGCTTGGTATTTGTGTTTATTGGATCTGGGACTTCGTTCTTAGACGTTGGTTTTAAGGACGACTTTTTGAGGTTAGAATTGGGATTTACTTCCCTGATTCCTTCAAAAAAATCATCATAAATATCTGGTTCATCTATGCCTTTAATGTTTTTAAGAACTATGCTGTCTCTACCCTTAAACAAATCTGATTTTTCAAGTAAACGCTCATCCCCTCTCCACTTAAAATCTTTCATCAATTTTTGATTGTCTGGAAACTGTGAGCTCGGGTGTGTTTTAGAATCTACTTCATTATAATAGTATACATCTACAATGTCTTGATTCTCCAACAAAATTTTGATCTTAGCAGAATTAGACTTGTTAATTCCAATTAGATCTGATTTATCATCTCTTACCCAAAACAAGGATTCAGAATTTTTTATGACCTCAACTTCATAGATTTCGTTGTTTTCAAAAAGCCCAAATAGTTCTTTACCTTTGATTTGATTATACCCTTCTATTGAATCTTTTTGTATCATAAAAGCATTGTAAAACACCTTCAATGAATCTAATTTTTCAGTTTCGGTATTGCTAATTAAATGAATGGTATCTCCAGTAATTTGACTTTCTCCAGACCAAAGTATAGGTTTAGTAATCATTTTAGTAACTCCTGTTTTTTCATTGCTATGAATGGAATCTGCCTTCCCACTTAAATCCGACTTAAAAATTCTAGCATCATAAAACGCCCTTATGTTTCTGTTGTCAACCTCTCCCGTTACCATTAAGGTATCACTTGCAATAAACACCGTATCATTTTCTTGCTTAAGCGCTGCTAAAGGATTTTTAGTAATAAAAAGTGAGTCTTTTTGCCTAAACATTTCTGCATAATGCCCTGTTATGATAGTCTCGTTAATGGTGTCTGTAACTTTTATATTGTTAGTGGCAGAAGAGAACCCTGTGGGTCTATCAAAATATATACTATCGCCCTCGAGTTTTCGGTTTTCATAATCCACTTTTGAGTTTTTCACAAAAAAGCCGTTATCTAACCTCGTATCATAAAACCCACGTTCGCAATAGATCACGCTAGTTTCACTGGTAATCACTGACGGGCCATAGAGGTAAGCATGGCCAAGTTCTGAATAAAAGTCCAAAAACTCTGTATCAATATCATATTCAGGGTTTCTTACCTTAACATTTTGTCTAAATGAAAACTTTTCAAGATCCATAAAATACCTGCCTTTTACACTTGTAATGGTAGAAGCAGAGTCTTGAACTTGGCCTCCGCTTCTGTAAAAGGCTTCTTGTTTTATCCTATTAAAAAACAAGGAATCTGTTGTAAGCCTATTGCTAGGTGTGGTTAAAACCACGTCTTCACTTGCAAAAGCAAACTTGGTAAAACCATTGTATTCTGCATACTTGCTTGTCATATTGATAGTGTCGCCTTGCTTCATCCTTACGTTGCCAAAGGCTCTAAAAAAGTCATCCGTTTGGTAAAAGATGGCTCTATCACACCACACTTCTATACCTTCGTGAATAAAGTAAACTTGATTTTGCACTTTAGTCAAAATGGTAGCGTCTGGAAAATTGGTTTGATCCACGCGTGTTCTATCACTGGTATAGTTGATTTCTCTGCCTTCTTGAGCAAACAAAAAACTGCAATAAAACAAAAAAGCAAAACAGAATAAAATGTACTTCAAATTGAAAGATTTGTTAGCAACAAAATTACATTTTTATTCAAACATAATCAGTTAATTCTATTCTGCTTTAGCATAAATACTCAAGATATCTCTTTATAGCAAATAGTCTGTATTAACAAAATTGGAAGTATTACTTTTAAGAAGCTCTCTCACTATCTCATTATTCTTTGCATTATCTTTAGAAGCCACAAAGGTTCTTAAAGAAAACGAGCGCAAAGCATCATGAACACTTAAGGTACCCACAGCCGAGTCTTTTCTTCCTGTAAATGGTAAAACGTCTGGTCCACGCTGGCAAGAGCTATTGAGGTTGACTCTACAAACCAAATTGACTAGCACATCTATTAAAGGCCCTAGGGTATCTACATTATTCCCAAACAAACTTACCTGTTGACCATAATTGGAGGTTGCAATCTCATCTAAAAGTAACTGAGTATCATTAAAAGATTTGACTGGAATAACTGGCCCAAATTGCTCTTCTTGATAAACGCGCATTGACTCATCTACGGGAAATAAAACAGCAGGATATATATAATTAGAAGACACTTGCCCCCCTTTAGCATTTAAAATATTAGCACCTTTATCTTGAGCATCTTTGATGAGTTCTTGGATGTAAGCAGGCTTACCCGGTTCTGGCAGTGGGGTTAACTTAACACCATCCTCCCATGGGTTTCCAAATTTTAGTTCATCTACTCTTTTAGAAAAGCGCTTGTTGAATTCATCTTTTACATCATCATGAACATAAACAATTTTTAAGGCTGTACAACGTTGCCCGTTGTAAGACAAAGTTCCATTGATACATTCTTCTATAGCTAAATCCAAATCTGCACTTGGTAGAATAATTGCAGGGTTTTTGGCTTCAAGACCAAGTATTAAGCGCAATCTGTTTTTATAAGGATGTTGGTCCTGCAGTGCTATGGCAGATTTAGAATTTCCAATGAGTGCTAACACGTCTATTTTTCCTGTTTTCATAATAGGCGCAGCTACTTCTCGACCTCTTCCGTAAATCACATTAATTACACCCGCTGGAAAACTTTTTTGAAAAGCTTCTAATAAAGGAGAAAGTAACAAGACGCCATGTTTTGCTGGTTTAAATACAGCTGTATTTCCCATTATTAGTGCTGGAATAAGTAATGCAAAAGTTTCGTTTAATGGATAATTATAAGGCCCTAAGCATAGCACAACGCCAAGCGGCCCTCTTCTTATATGTGCGTTTATTCCACCAACTTTTTGAAATTTGGAGCTATCTCTATCAAGTTGTTTATAATCTTCTATCGTATCATACACATACTCAACTGTTCTATCAAATTCTTTTTCTGAATCTGGTAAAGTTTTGCCAATTTCCCACATGAGTAATTTCACCACTTCTTCTCGCTTAGTTTTCATTTCTTCTACAAATGAAATCATACAATCCAACCTGTCTTTAACTCGCATAGTTGGCCATTCACCTTTCCCTTTGTCATAAGCATTAACTGCTGATTCTAAAACATTTAAAGCTGTTGGCTCATCCATGTGAGGTACTGTACCTAATAAAGTAGGCTTGTACTCTGCTGTGGTTGAAATGGTTGAAAACACTTCATCCATTTTGCCATTCCAGTCTACAAGACGACCGTTATCTAAATATGCTTTTTGGTGCAAAAGTGAGTCAATCTCTGAATAATTTGAAGTTGCCATAATATTTTCTATAATTTATTTGTAATTTGATACAAATAACGCAAAGAAATTTAAGATGCCGTTACAACCGAGCAAAATAAATTGTTAAGTTTTTAACTTAATTTCACAACTACGAGATCTATTGTTTGATGGGGAGTAAAGTTTGAGTGAACTAAAGTTCTAATCCGTGTTTTGTTTCACACTATTAACTTCAATCCAGTATCCATCAGGATCTTGAAAATACACCTGCCTAATCCCATCAGCACGAATACTTATTTTATTTGGCTCACCTGGCCAATTTGAATAGTTTATACCTTTATCCTGAAGGTTTTTTACAATTCCATCAAAATCAGTAGTGGCCAATGCTAAATGCACGGCTTTATTCAATTGAATTTCTGAGTGAACTGTAGAAACTAAATGCAGCTCTTTCTCATCACCTAAAGACATCCATCGTATACCTTCACTTTCGGTTCTATTTGTAATTTCCTTCAGATGGAGTATATCTTTATAAAATTGAACTGCTTGATCGACATCGCTTACAGACAATGCAAAATGATCTAAAGTAACTTGTATTTCATTTGTTTGTTGCCCAAATGAAACAACAAAGACTGACATAAATACCAAAAAGCTAATTATTTTATTCATAAGTTAAAGATTAGTAGGTTTATAAAGTTTAAAAAAGGTGAAATCAAACTTGATATTTTAGGATTGTTTTTACATCATTAAAATTATGTCTCTAGGTCAAACAGCCTAAATTTACAATAATCTTAATTAAAATTAATTGAGGTTACATAACTTACTCATTTTTACATTCATTTCCTCACCCACAATTTCCGTTTCGAATTCCTTTTGGGGTATAAATTATTCACGGCCTTAAATGTAAAAAAACAACTTCATTGCATCATGGACATTTGAAAGTCAACTTGATATAATAATGCAAGAGTATTCAAAAGTACCATACAAAAAAGCCTCTATCAAGTTTGAAAGAGGCTTATTAAATTCTAAGTTTAGTTCTTATCTTAAAATCGTTTCTTTTCTGTCTGGCCCTACTGAAATAATTTTGACAGGAACTTGAAGTTCATCTTCTATAAATTTCACGTAATCTTTTAAAGCCTGAGGTAAAGAGTCAAACGAAGTATGTTTAGAAATATCCTCTTTCCAACCCTTGAATTCTTTATATACAGGCTCAAGATGTTCTGACTCAATATTGTAAGGCAAATGTTCAATTTCCTGCCCTTTGTAATGGTAAGCAACGCAAATTTTTAAAGTCTTAAAACCGCTAAGTACATCACCCTTCATCATCATTAATTCTGTA
>PXBV01000316.1 GCA_003565575.1 Psychroflexus sp.
CCATATCCATGTAGTAAATAACGATAAAGGGATACCCACTGCTGCAAACATAGAAGCTAAATTAGGGCGTAATTTATATTCAATAGCCAACAAAACACCCGTGACCATGGGCGCCATAGCTGCTTCAATAATAGAGGTCTTTATGATGAGGGCTGTGGTTGATGCAAATGGCTTGTATAAAATATAAATCAGTAATGGAGCGAGTAGTAATTTGTATACTAGGCCAAGAGAAAATGGCCAAAGTTGAAAGTTTCTGGTGTTCCACTTTAGTTGAGTACCTATTGAAAAAAGAGCTACGGGACTCAAAGTAGCGCCAAGTGTTTCTAAAACCTCATTTACTGCTGTAGGAATATCGACAAACGTAAGAACCAAAGCCACACAGAAAGCAATAAATGGAGGAAAGCTAATGATCTTTTGCGCTACAGGTTTAAAACTACCTTTTCCGTTTTGAAAATAAATAGCAGCAAAAATACCTAAAGTGGCCATCACCATAAAACTCCCTACTTGATCTGCTAGGATACCGTACTGAATAGATGCTTCACCATAAAACAATTTCAACAAAGGAAAACCCACAAAAGAAGTATTTCCCAAGCCACAGCATAAGATCAAACAACCCACAAGATGTGGATGCCACTGGAATATTTTTCCTAAAATAATAAATAAAATTGCTGCACAAATAAACACAATCCAAGGCATTGCTGATGGAAAAATAATGGCTAAGTTATAATCAATGTGAGGAATGTACCTTAAGGACAATGCAGGCAAGGAAACGTAAAACACAAACGCATTGAGTCCTATATGAGCATTTTTGGGGAAGGATTTTAACTTGCTTAAAACCACACCTCCAAGCAAACATAAAACGATGATTAAAAAATTACCCACAAGCTAATAAAGGTGTTTTCTGATTTAAAATTTCAAACTTATAGGTTTAGAATAAGATGAGATTCATATTTTTTTTTAATTTATTAAATGGATTTTACTAAACATATAAACTGACTAAAAAACTTCCTTAGCAATAGCTCGAATATTATCACTTTTCCCCATAGAATAGTAATGAAGAATAGGAATACCCGCTTTTTTCAATTCTAAAGACTGCTGAATGCACCATTCCACTCCTACTTGCCGAATGGCTTTGTTATCCTTGCATTTAATTATTTCAGAAATTAACTCTTCTGGTAAGTCTACATGAAACCGATGTGGAAGCACATTAAGATGTTTTTTTACAGCAACAGGCTTTAAACCTGGGATAATAGGTACATTTATACCCTCTGCCCTACACTTGTCTACAAAATCAAAATACTTTTGGTTATCAAAAAACATTTGGGTAATTATATAATCAGCGCCATTTTCGATTTTTTTCTTTAAAAAATAAATATCACTATCTAGACTTGGAGCCTCCATGTGTTTTTCGGGGTAAGCGCCTACGCCTATACAAAAATCGGTTTTAGAACTGTTTTGTAAGTCTTCGTCTAGATAGATTCCTTTATTTAAATCGGCGATTTGTGTTACCAATTCAGATGCGTAGGCATGACCTTCTTTGTCGGGTGTAAAATAAGTTTCAGATTTGATAGCATCTCCTCGAAGCGCTACAACATTGTTTATCCCAAGAAAATCGATATCGATTAAAAAATTTTCAGTATCCTCTTTGGTAAAGCCTCCACATAAAATATGCGGTATGGCATCGACATGATACTTATTTTGTATGGCCGCACATATACCAATGGTTCCAGGACGTTTTCTAACCACTTGTTTTTTCAATAAATCGTTTCCTAAATTCTTATAAGTATATTCTTCTCTGTGGTAGGTAACGTCTACAAAAAGGGGATTAAAATCCATTAAAGGATCAATGTTATCAAAAATAGTATTGATGTTTTGTCCTTTCAGGGGAGGCAATACCTCAAACGAAAATTGAGTACTGCCTTTAGCGTTTTTGATATGTTCTGTTACTTTCATAATTGTAAATAATGTCGTTTAAGAATCAGCTAAATTAGGGTTGAGCCATTTTCTAGCGTCTTGTTCTGTAATTTTTCTTCTTTGAGCATAATCCTTAAGTTGGTCATCTAAAATTTTTCCCAGTCCAAAGTATTTTGCTTCTTTATTCCCAAAATAATATCCACTTACACTTGCCGATGGCCACATGGCAAGGCTTTCGGTAAGGCTAACGCCTATGCGCTCTTCTACTTCTAGCAGTTTCCAAATAGTAACTTTTTCGAGGTGGTCTGGGCAAGCTGGATAGCCTGGTGCTGGACGTATCCCTTTATAGGCTTCTTTGATAAGTTCAGTGTTAGATAAATTTTCATCTTTTGCATAACCCCAATGCGTTGTTCTAACTTCTTTATGGAGGTACTCTGCAAAAGCTTCTGCCAACCGATCGGCAATAGCTTTTATCATGATAGAATTATAATCGTCGTTATCACTTTCAAATTGTTCTGCAAGTTCTTGTGTACCAAAACCCGTGGTTACACAAAAGGCACCCATATAATCTTGTATGCCTTTTTCTTTGGGTGCAATAAAATCAGCTAAGGCAAAATTGGGTACGCCATCTCTTTTTTCTAACTGTTGACGAAGGCTGAGAAAGGTAAAAGTAGTATCCTTTTCTTTTTTATCTTGAAGCCTTACTTCTATATCGTCGTCATTTACCGTATTGGCAGGAAAGAGTCCAAAAATAGCTTTGGCTTTCAAAAGTTTTTCATCCAAGACTTTTTGAAGTAGCACTTTAGCGTCTTTAAACAATTCTGTAGCTTGTTCACCTACAACTTCATCTGTAAGAATATCTGGATATTTACCATGTAAATCCCAGCTTCTAAAAAATGGTGACCAATCGATATAGTCTTGCAAGATATTTAAATCAAAGTCCTCCAAAACTTGGATTCCTAATGATTTTGGTTTGGTAATTTGGGTTGAATCCCAGTCGATTTTAAATTTTCGTGATCTAGCGTCTTCAAGGTTTCGGTATTTTTTTTCGCGTTTTCGCCCCATGAATTTTTCCGAAAACTTTTCGTATTCTTCCCGAATTTGTGCTTTGTAAGCTTTATTATTTTCGTTTAATAAATCGCCAACTACAGTCACCGCACGAGAAGCATCATTAATATGAACAACTGTATGTTTATACTGAGGCGCAATTTTTACCGCCGTATGCGCTTTGGACGTCGTAGCCCCTCCAATGATTAGTGGTACATCTAGGTTATTTCGCTCAAGTTCTTTGGATACGTAAACCATTTCATCCAATGAGGGCGTAATCAAGCCGCTAAGACCAATAATATCTACTTTTTCTTTGATAGCGGTTTCTATGATGCGCTCTGGAGGTACCATCACCCCTAAATCAACAATTTCGTAATTATTGCAACCTAAAACCACGCTCACTATATTTTTACCAATGTCGTGGACATCACCTTTAACGGTAGCCATTAGAATCTTACCTGCAAACTCTTGTTTACCGTCCTTTTCAGCTTCAATAAAAGGCTGCAGATAAGCTACGGCTTTTTTCATAACCCTAGCCGATTTGACCACTTGCGGCAGGAACATTTTCCCACTACCAAACAAATCGCCCACCACATTCATCCCTATCATGAGGTGACCTTCTATCACTCGAATAGGTTTATCTACAGCTTGTCTAGCTTCTTCTACATCTTCAATAATAAACGCGTCTATACCCTTTACCAAGGAATGGGTAATTCGAGATTGTAAATCTTGATTTCTCCATTCTAAAACAGCTTCAGACTTATCTTTTTTCTGGTCTTTAATGGTTTCAGCAAAATCCAAAAGTCGCTCTGTGGCATCGTCATTTCTATTGAATAGTACATCTTCTACCAGCTTCAACAAATCGGGATCAATTTCATCATAAATTTCCAGCATCGTAGGATTTACAATTCCCATATTCATCCCTTTTTTAATGGCATGAAACAGGAAGGCAGAATGCATGGCTTCTCTCACCGCAATATTCCCTCTAAACGAAAACGAAACATTACTCACTCCTCCAGATACGTTGGCATGCGGTAAATTAGTGCGTATCCATTTGGTGGCATTGAAAAAATCTACTGCATTTTTACTATGTTCTTCCATGCCTGTGGCTACAGGAAAAATATTTGGATCAAAGATGATATCTTGAGGAGGGAAGTTGATTTCATTAACTAAAATATCATACGAGCGTTTACAAATATCAATACGTCTTTGGTAGGTGTCGGCTTGCCCGTCTTCATCAAATGCCATTACCACCATGGCAGCTCCATAACGCTTAATCAATTTAGCTTGGTGTTTAAAGACCGCTTCCCCTTCTTTTAAACTTATGGAGTTAACAATGCTCTTCCCTTGCACCACTTGAAGTCCAGCTTCTATGATTTCCCATTTGGAGCTATCAATCATAATAGGAATTCGAGCAATATCAGGTTCTGATGCAATTAAATTTAAGAAGGTAACCATGGCTTCTTTACCATCCAACAGCCCTTCATCCATATTTACATCAAGAATTTGTGCTCCGCCCTCTACTTGGTCTTTGGCTACTTCCAGCGCATCAGCATAGTTGCCTTCTCGGATAAGTCTTGCAAACTTTCTTGAACCAGTAACATTGGTACGTTCTCCGATGTTTACAAAATTACTATCTGGTCCAATTTGGAGTGGCTCTAAGCCAGATAAACGCAAATATTTAATTGCTTCTGAATTCATTTTCGTTAGTATTCGGTTGGAGTAGATAGAGTTTTACAATTACGCGGTTTGAATTTTTTGGCTACATTGGCAATAGCACGAATATGTTCTGGGGAAGTACCACAGCACCCACCTATAATATTAATGAGATTATTACTAAGGTACTCCTCTATTTGCGATTGCATTTCTTTTGCGCTTTGGTCGTACTCCCCAAATGCATTGGGCAATCCAGCATTGGGATGTGCTGAAGTATAGACATCAGTTTCATGGGCTAAACGCTTAAGGTAAGGAAACAGTTGGTCTGCTCCTAAAGCACAATTAAAGCCCACACTTAGAAGTGGGATATGCGATATAGAAGTAAGAAAAGCTTCTACCGTTTGTCCTGAAAGCGTCCTGCCCGATGCATCGGTAATCGTACCAGATACCATTACAGGAATGGAAAGGCTTTGCTCCTCTTTTACTTCTTCGATGGCAAATAAGGCAGCCTTAGCATTCAGCGTATCGAATACGGTTTCTACCAGAAGGATATCTACTCCTCCTCTAATGAGACCTTCCACTTGTTGCTTATAAGCCACGCGCAATTCTTCAAAAGTAATAGCTCTATACTCGGGTTTGTTTACATCTGGAGAAAGGCTTGCGGTTTTATTGGTCGGTCCTATACTACCAGCTACAAAGCGAGGCTTATGAGGCTCTTTTTTAGTAAATTCTAAAGCTACTTCTTTTGCAAGTCGTGCCGATTCTTCATTGAGCTCATCGACTAAAAATTCCATATCATAATCTGCCATAGCAATGGTGGTGGCAGAAAATGTATTGGTTTCTACAATATCTGCTCCTGCTTCAAAATACTTTCTATGAATATCAGCAATAGCTTGTGGTTGCGTAAGAGAAAGTAAATCGTTGTTTCCTTTTAAGGAGGAAGGGTAGTCTTTAAAACGCTCCCCTCTGTAATCTTCTTCTGTAAACTTATAGGCTTGAAGCATGGTCCCCATAGCTCCATCTAGCACCAAAATTCTATCTTTTAAAATATCTTCTATTGAACTCATAAGTCGTTGTTTAATTAAGTGATTAATACTTACTGTTTTAGGGCTTGCAAGACATCTTTAAGTACATCTTCTGGATGCTCCAGACCTACAGAAATCCGAATCATTCCAGGGGTAATGCCTGCGGTTGCACGTTGTTCATCAGTAAGCTTGGCATGAGTGGTAGAGGCTGGATGAGACACAATGGTGCGGGTATCTCCTAAATTGGCTGTAAGCGACAAAAGTTGTATAGCATCTAAAAAGCGTCTCCCTGCTTCTAGACCACCTTTAAGCTCAAAAGCAATGACATTACCTCCGTGCTTCATTTGCTTTTTGGCTAATTCATGCTGAGGATGAGAGTTTAAAAATGGATACTTTACTCGCTTAATTTGAGGTTGTGATTCCAAAACTTTTGCGACATGAAGTGCATTTTCGCAATGTCTATCTACTCGCACAGCTAAGGTTTCTAAACTTTTAGAAAGCACCCATGCATTAAATGGAGATAAAGCTGGACCAGTGTTTCTTGCAAATAGGTAAATTTTATGAATCAAATCTGATTTTCCTACTGTTATGCCGCCTAGCACACGTCCTTGACCATCCAATAACTTGGTGGCGGAGTGGATGACCAAATCTGCACCAAAAGGAATAGGTTGCTGAAGATAAGGAGTAGCAAAACAATTGTCAATAATAAGGATGACATTGTGTTTTTTAGCAATCTTACCTAAATATTCTAAATCTAAAATATCCACGCCGGGGTTAGTGGGACTTTCAGCATAAATCAACTTGGTGTTGGGCTGGATTAAGCTTTCTATATCTTTAAGGTTATTGACATTAAAAAAACTAGTAGCAATGTTCCATTTGGGGAAGATAGAATTGAGCATGGTCTGCGTAGAGCCAAAAATACTACTGGAGCAAACAATATGGTCACCCGTATCAAGTAGCGCTGCAAAGGTGGAAAATACGGCTGCCATACCAGAAGCAAAAGCAAAACCAGCTTCAGCATGCTCCATTTGGCATATTTTTTCTATAAACTCTGAGGTGTTTGGGTTGGAATAGCGACTGTAAATATTTCGGTCTTTTTCATCCGCAAAGGAAGCGCGCATTTCCTCAGCATTGTCAAACACATAACTGGAAGTTAAATACAGCGGTGTAGAATGCTCCTGAAATTGGGTGCGTTCTAGTTGACATCGAATGGCATCGGTCTCAAAATTTTGCTTTGGCATTTTGTCTTAATTTAATTAATACATAGATCAAATCTTGAAATCTAATTTTTGGATTTCAAAAAAATGCTAGCAAGAAAAGGCGTGTAAGAAATTACATGAGTTATCTATCTAACATCGTTTTAAAAATTAGATGTAGTAGAATTTAGCACCTTCTTTAAAGATAAAGGGTTGCTAAGGCGTCACTGGGTCTATTCCCTCAGCCTTTCTTGATAACATTCAATAAGAGTTTGAACTTGTATGCAAATATAAAACTATTTGTAGATTTATGTTGATTTAAATGGTGTATTTATGTTAAAAATCTATTTTAAAATCTCAAGCATATCTTCCCAAGCTTGGGTTCTAGCACTTTTATTATCATCTGAGGCTTCAGGCTGTGCACCACTTCTCATGAAACCATGTCCACCGCCCTTGTATATGTTGTAAGAATAAAATTTACCTAAAGAATTCATCTGTTCTTCTGTTTCTGGAATTGTTGAGTTAACTCTTGCATCGTTACCTCCATAAAATCCGTAAACTGGAATTTCTATTTGAACTAAATCTTTTGTGTCCGTAGGAGCTGTTCCGTAAAATACAAAAGCTTCATCTAGCTCGGGATTATTGGTGGCATATCTAAAACTTTGTGAGCCACCCCAGCAAAAGCCTACAACGGAGACTTCACCTGTACCTGCTGCAATGGATTTTGCATATTCAAATACAGTATTTAAATCTGTTGTTATCGCATTAGGATCTAAATTGTAAAGAGCAGTTCTAGCTGCGTCTGAATTTTCAAAATCTGATGTTTTAGGTGTTTCTGGATTTGTATAAGATAATAAATCCGGTGCAATAGCTATAAAACCATTTTCTGCCAATTCATCTGCAAAACGCCTCGCCCAATCATTAAGACCTCGATTTTCATGTATCACTATAAATACTTTTACTTTTTCTGAAACTTCTGGATATACTACAAAATTGTGTAAGTTTCTACCGTTACTCTCCAGTTCTACCCATTCTTGATGTCTAGGTGAATTTTCTAAAACTTCAAGATCAGTTTGAGAATAAGCAGCAATAAAAAAAACGAATGTTAGTAAGTTCACTATTAATTTCATTTGAATTATATTTTAGATTGCTCTAAAGGTATTGCATTTTTAGTTTGAATTGAAATTTCAACTAAAATAATACCATAATCGAAGGCTAATAAATGCTATAAGTAAGGCAAGACCATAACTCAATAAGGTGCCAATAAGCACATATTCAGTCAGTTTTCTATCTTTTGATCTAGATAAGTCACTAAAGCGAAAAATGGATTTGGCAGCTATCAAAAATCCAATGCCAGCCCAATAGTCCAAAAACACAAAACCAAAAATAAAAAGCCGTTCTAAAACTCCTATGTACCAGCCGGCTTTTTCTAAAGCTTCTCCTTCAAAATGAGTCAAATCCCATTTGGATAAAATGATTTTCATAATGACTCCTGAAACATAGGTTAGAAGTACAAAAGCTAATATGATAATCAGCCACTTTTCCTGAGGTTCAAGTAAAAAGCTCCAATTTATACTGAAATAAATTCCGACAGCCATTATAATGACAAGCAAATGCAAAACTTGATCTGCAAAAAATAGGTGAATTTGAGAAAACCTGTTCTTAAGCTTTATTTTCAATAGATCAATAATTAAATGACTGACACCAATCCCTATAACTACTGGAATGAAACTCACTTGGAAACCTGTAACTAAAAACAAGAGTAAAAAATGAATTCCAATATGAAACCAAAAATAGTTTGATTTTGCACCTTTTCGTTCTTTACTCTCCACCCATTTATAAGGCTGAAATACAAAATCACCTAAAAAATGTGCTAGCAATAGTTTTAGAAGGATTGTTATCATGCTTTCACGATTAAGTGTTTATAATAGTCCAGCAATTTTAGAATTTCCTTGTATCCTGTCTTTTGAAGCGTAAAACTAATGGTGCTTGCCGATTTATTTAACTTTTTAGCAATTTCTTTTTGAGTTAAACTTGGATGTTCCAATGCTATTTTTAAGGTTACAGCATCAACGCTTGTCCACGTATCAAAAGTTAACGC
>PXBV01000182.1 GCA_003565575.1 Psychroflexus sp.
GCAAACGCTCCAATTTCAATGGCATCTTTTGCATCATCAAGTAGAAAATCTATACGCTCTCTGGCTGTCATTTTACCTTTGCTGTGGTGTTTTTCTATTTTTTTCTCACCACCCCCAAGGCTTACTTTAGCAAATCTACTCCTTAGGTCAGAGACTAAAAGTTTATTGTGATCTTCGTTTTTATTGAATTTTATATCCATGTAATGTGTTGTCTTAAGTGAGTTGCTAAAATACAAAACCAAACCCACAAAGCTTTATTGATTTTTTAAATTTGATTTTATAAAGGGTTTAAGTTTTTTTTTCTCTATTTAACTTAATTTAAGGGCTTAGGTTTATTTATTACAGCTATCTTATTCTAAATTTGATTTTTAAATTTCTTTTGTGTCGAAACAGCAAAGAGCATCTACATCTATTTATAAAAAGCTGCTAAGGATTAGTTTAAGGCTTATTTTAGTCTTAGTTTTTCTCTTTGTTGGACTCATTTTATTTATAAAAAGTCCATGGGGTCAAGACTTGATAGTAGGAAAACTAACTACTTATGTTAGTAAAAAAATCGATACGCCGTTTAGTATTGGAAAGCTTTACGTAACTTTTTCAGGGAATTTAACTTTAGAGGAATTTTATTTAGAAGACCAATATCGAAATACTTTGGTGTATTCTAAATACTTGGAAGCTAATATACCTTTTAGACCACTTTTGTTTGGTAATGAAATCAAAATTGATTTTGTAGAATGGAAAGGACTCAAGGCAAATGTGATTAGAAAAGATAGTATCAAAGGATTTAATTATCAATATATAATTGATGCTTTTATGTCTTCTGATGAACCCAAAACCACTTCAACAGAAGCTGAAAAAAACACTGAAAATGCTACTAAGTTAAGTATTGGTCGGATTGCTTTTACAGATTTTGACTTGAAGTACTTGGATGAGGTCATAGGAATAGATTCTGAATTGATTTTAGGGAGTTTGGAATTGGAGAGTAAATCCATTGATTTACAAAACATGAAGTTTCATTTATCTGAATTAAACCTTAATGAAACTTCCATTTCTTTCTCGAAAACCAAAACTTCTGCGCCGTCTGAAGATGATGAAGAAACAGTTTTACCTTGGATTTTGGTCGATGAGTTTAACTTAGAACAAGTAAGTGTCAATTATAATTCGTTACCTGAAGATTTGTTTTCTGAAGGCTATATTGAAAGGTTTTCCTTTTCTGGATTAGAGGCGAATCTTGAAAATCAAAATTTTGTTTTAGATGAATTGGTCTGGGAAAAGAGCCATCTAAAGTTTGAAATGGAGTCTTTTTCTTCTGAAGTAGTTGTAGATGATTTACAGTTTTCTGCATTGAACGCCGACATCAACAACCAAATCGTTTCTTTGGCCGATTTTACTTGGAAAGACAGCAGTGTGAAGCTAGAAATGCAGTCCACTTCAACTGCTGATGCTGGTACAGAAAAAACCGTAGATTCCAACGAAGGTTTTTCTTGGCCGCAGTGGAAAGTGAATGTGACTCAAATCGATTTTCAAAATCAAAACATCGAATTTTTTCAAAATGGAAAGCGGCCCAAGAAGGGTAAATTTTCTGCTGAAGCTTTGTCTTTTGAGGACTTTAATTTTAGACTGAATGACTTTGAACTTTCCAAAGAGGAACACCTAAGCTTTAATCTCCATCAACTTCAATTTAGAGAGAAAAGTGGACTCAATTTGAAGAATTTTCAAATGCTAACGCGATTAAATTCAGAAGAAACTTCTTTTGAAAAACTGAAATTTCAACTCAATAACACGTCTTTACAAGCTAGTTTGAAAACAAATTACAGGTCAATTGATGAATTGATTTACTCTCCTGAAGCCTCTGTTTTTGATTTTCGAGTAAATCATTATGTTGTAGACATTCAAGATCTGTTTTTATTATCTCCTGAATTAACTGAAGATGAGATATTTACATCTTTGGCGCAACATCATTTTACAGGTCAATTTGAATTTCATGGAGATCTTAATACCTTTAATGTTCCAAAGTTTCAAATGAAATGGGGAGACGATACTCGTTTGAATTTTCAAGGGCAAGCCAGTCATATCAAAGATTTAGATCAACTCCATTTTGATATTAAAAATTTAAAAGCTGATACTCGCAAAACAGATATACATGCGTTTATTTCTGAAGAAGACCTTGAGATTGCACTTCCAGATTCTATGACTCTTGAAGGGAATTTTAAAAAAAGTAAGTCAAAATATGCCACAAAAAGCTGGCTTAAAACCTCATATGGTAACTTACAACTCGATGGCGTTTTGGATCTAACGGATTTTTTAACATATGACATAAATCTTAACCTGAACGATTTAAAACTTAATGATATTTTACAAAACCAAGAACTTGGCCAGCTAAGTATGCTACTGGAGTCCAAAGGATCCGGAAATTCATTGAATGAGTTGGATGTAGATTTCACTTCTACCATAAATGGTTTGTCTTGGAATTCTTATGCTTTTTCTGAACTTTCTTTGAATGGAAGCCTAGATAGAGGAGTTGGAGGGCTAGATTTTGGTTATCATGATAATAACCTTCAATTTGATTTTGAATCTAAAATTGAATTGGACTCAATAGCCTCTAAACTCGACATAGCTTTGGATGTAAAAGGGATTCGGTCTCAAAAATTTGGGTTAACAGACAAAGACATACGTGCTAAAGTTCAAGCTTTTGTTCAGTTTGAAGGAAATCTTGAACACTATGGTTTGGATGCCCAACTTAAAGACGGTTTAGTTGTTTATGACAAAAGGCCTTATACTTTAGGTGATTTTTCGTTTTCGTCCACTGTAGATTCTACTCAAACAACCGCAAAACTTTCAAGTAAATTTTTAAATGCGTCTTTAGAAGCCAATGCTGATATAGCTGGGGTAAGTGAAAGTATTCAAAACTACTTTAAAAATTACAGTCAAGGGGATTCAAAAAATGAGATTTCAGAAAAGCCAGTAAAATTGAACCTTAATTTTAGGCTTGTGGATGATCCGATTTTATCTAATGTGTTTTTAGATGGAATTGAACGGATGGATACCATTGTAGGTAGACTTGAATTTGATGAAGCCAACCATAGACTTCAATCCGATCTAAATTTACCGTTTATCAATTATCAAGGTAACCAAATTACAGGACTATTTTTCAATATTAATTCTGAAAATGAAAGTATTAAGAGTCGGCTTGGGTTTGAAAGTATTGTAACAGATATTGTTGATGTTGCTAAAACTGAAGTTACTGGAACCTTTGAAGACAGACAGTTGGATGTAAGCCTTAATGCATACAAAGACGAAGAAGATTTCTTTAGTTTAAAGGTTCATGTTGATGTCGAGGAAGAGGACTTGATGCGCATAAGAATTTCTCCAGATCATCTTATTTTGAATGGAGGATTGTGGGAAATACCAGCTGATAATGAAATACGTATTCAAAATGAAGCCGTGGAAGCTCATCAGTTTGAGTTGACGCGAAACACACAAAAGATTAGACTAACTCATGCTTTGGACTATGGCCAAAATCACTTAGGTATAGTCTTCGATAATTTTAAACTTTCTTCAATCTCAAGCTATTTTAATCCCGATGAAAGTTTAGTGTCTGGAAAATTAAGCGGCGATTTGGTAGTGATAGATCCATTTGTGTCTAAAGGTTTGGTGTCAAGTCTTCGCATCCAAGATTTAGCCATTACAGAAGTTCCTCTAGGAAACTTAGTGCTCAAGGCAGAAGCCTCTTCGGATGATGATTATGAAATGAGTCTCACACTGAAAGATAAAGGTATAGATCTAGAAGCAGCTGGTGTATACCATACCAATGCTTACGAAAGTGATATTGATTTTGATGTGGATATTATCAAATGGGATATGCAGATTTTGGAAGGGCTGGCAGATGATTATATCAAAGATTCTAAAGGGTATCTAGATGCAAATTTGAAACTGCATGGCGATACTAACAATATTCAATATGAAGGAAATTTAGGCTTTAAAAGTGTGGAGTTCAATAGTGTAGCTTTAAATACGACCTTCAAACTTAACGATGAAGTTATTCAGTTTAAAAATGATGAAATCTTAATTAAAGATTTTAAAATTAGAGATTTTAAAGATAATAGCTTCATTGCCAATGGAACAATTCATACCCAATCTTTAATTAATCCGGAATTTGATTTGAATTTTAAAACCAAAGATTTTCAACTCTTAAACTCTACATCCAATGAAAATGAAATGTATTTTGGCCAATTAATTTTTGATGCATCTGCTGGACTTCAAGGGAGCTTAGATGAGCCAAAACTTGACCTTGACATCAAATTAAAGCAAGATACAGACCTTACTTATATCATACCAGAGTCTCAAGCGAGTCTGGTGGAGCGCGATGGTGTTGTACTATTTGTCAACAAAGAAAACCCAAACGATATTGTGACACAGCAAGATGAAGATGCTTTAAATGCTGTGATTACAGGAATTGACTTAAAAAGTAAAATCAACATCCATAAAGAGGCAAAAGCTAAAGTCATTTTTAACAAACGAACTGAGGACAATGTTACCGTTCAAGGAGGAGGCGATTTTAAATTTGACATCAATAGAAATGGAAATATGAGTTTGGCTGGAAAGTATGAGCTTAGCAAAGGGCACGTAGAATTAAACCTCTACAATATTGTAAAACGAAAATTTGAAATTGCTCCCTCTAGTAGTGTAACCTGGAATGGTGATGTATTAGATGCTATATTAGATATAAGAGGAATTTATAAGGTGCAAACCTCTCCCAGCGCATTGATGGCGTCTCAAACCGCTGGTGAAAACTCTATTGTGCAAAATAGATACAAACAGCAATTACCCTTTTTGGTATACCTGGACGTAGGTGGCTTGCTTATGTCTCCAAGTTTGGGCTTCCAACTGGATATGCCAGAAGATAGACAAGGAGCCATTAATGGTTCCGTCTATGGAAGAATTACACAAATCAACTCGCAAAAAGAAGAGTTGAACAAGCAAGTCTTTTCATTACTGGTTTTGAATAGATTCTACCCAGAATCTGGGAATGATGGTAGCCAAGGTGGTGCGGCTACCTTAGCTAGAGACAATATCAATCAAGCCCTTTCAGATCAGCTTAATGCATTTTCTGACAAATTAACAGGCAACACTGGGATAACGCTTAATTTTGATGTAAACAGTTACACTGATTTTGAAGGAGGAACGGCGCAAGACCGGACAGAATTGGATGTAACAGCGCAAAAGAAACTGATGGACGATAGGTTGGTGATAGAGGCCGGTAGCCAGATGAATGTTCAGGGAGAACAACGGCCAGGAGAAGCTCAAGCAGTGGTGGGTAATGTGAGTGTAGAATACCTTATTACTGAAGATGGACGCTGGAAGTTGCGTGGCTTTAGAAAAAGTGAATACGAGAATGTAATTGACGGGCAAGTTTTTGTAAGTGGTATTGCACTCATATTTACCAGAGAATTTAATAAGTTTAGAGCCTTATGGGATAAAGCCTACCGCAAAGCCTTAGAGGAAAAAGAATTTGAAGTAGAAGAACTACCCAAAGACGATAAGGAGAATAATCAGCAATCACCTGATGCTATAGATTTAAATCTCAATGAATAAAAATTTAAAAAATAAATACACTTTAGTAGTTATCATTTTAATAATGTTGACGTCTTGTTCTGTAAAAAAGTTCTTACCAGAGGATAAAACCTTATATACAGGTGCAGATATTGAGTTTTCTGGGAAAAGCAGTGAGCAGACTAAAGAGTTGTCCTCTATTTTAAATTCTGCTATCTCAAGAAACACCAACTCTAAGCTACTGGGTTTGCGTCCAGGTCTTTATTTTCATTATAAATCCAACAGAGAAAAGCCAGGGTTCTTTAACCGGTTTATGAATAAACAAATTGGCGAAACCCCCTATTTTTTTGAATCTATAGATGTTGAATCCGCAGAACGAATTTTAATTAATCGACTAGAAAATAACGGTTACTTTGGGAGCCAAGTAAATTCTGAAATACATAGAGATTCAAAAAAACAAACCACCTCTGTTACGTATACCGTTGATTTAGCGAAGCCTTATCGTTTAAAACAATTCAAGTTCATTAAGGATAGTATTAAAGGACGAAATATTGCAAATGACCTAACAGCAGCCTTGGAAGACACAGAGATAAATGATGAGCAATTGTTCAATCTCGATAATTTTAAATCTGAACGTGAACGTATTGATGACTATTTAAAAGAAAAAGGATATTATAATTTTAATTCAGATTTTTTGATTTTTGAAGCGGATACTAATGCTTATAAAGACAGAGGTTTTGATTTATACTTAAGATTAAAACGTAAAGTACCCGAAAAATCATTAGTACCTTATGTGGTTGATGAAGTGAATATTTTTCCTAATAGAACACTCTCAAGAGATGGACAATCTAAAGATACAGTAACTTACGAAGGCTTTAATTTTATACAAGACACAGTTTTTTTTAAGCCCAAATTATTAAAACCCTATTTACTTATTCAGCCAGGAGATACATACAGTCCTAAGCTTTCAAGATATACTAGCAGACGCTTATCTTCCATAAGAACTTATAAATTTGTAAACATAGATTACAGTGTAAAAGATTCTGTTACAGACGGTGAAGGAAAAAGGAAGCTAAAAGCAGACATCTTTTTGTCTCCACTTAACAAGCGTTCCCTGCGATTAGAACTCCAAGGGGTTACGAAGTCTAATAACTTTGCCGGACCTAACCTAGGCGTAGTGTATTCCAATAGAAATGTATTTCAAGGCGGTGAATTGCTTAGGCTTTCGGCCAATGCGGGTTACGAGCAACAATTTTTTGCAGGAGAAGATTTAGGTTTAAGCAGTATACAATTAGGACTAAAAGGCTCTATTTTGTTTCCAAGATTGATTTTTCCGATAGATTTAAACGAAAGTTTTGAATATGCTATCCCACAGACCAAGGTGAGTTTAGGCGTAGATTATTTGAACAGAACACAACTTTACACGTTAAACTCTGTGTCTTCATCTTTTGGTTATATTTGGGAAGGCAATCGCTTTGTAACTCATGAAATACGACCTATTAACTTAGAATATGTGAATTTAGGAAATACTTCCGAGGAGTTCGATGCAATATTAGACAACAACCCTTTTTTAAGACGAAGTTTTGAGCAACAATTTATAGCAGGACTTACGTACAATTTTACCTATAATGAAATACGTGACCAAGCCAAAAGTGATGGCTTATATTTTGGGTTCAACTATGATATGGCAGGAAATGGCTTAGATCTTTTAGGGTCTCAAAATGCAGAAGGACAAAATACCTTTTTAGGCTTAGAATACGCCCATTATTTTAAAGCTGATATAGATTTTCGGTACCATTACACGTTTAGTAACAAGCGCAGAAAGTTGGTAGGTCGATTGTTTGCTGGAGCTGGACAACCCATAGGAACTACAGAATCGCTGCCCTTTGTAAAACAATACTTTTCGGGAGGTCCTTACAGTATAAGAGCTTTTAGAATACGCTCAGTTGGACCAGGAACCTATTCCCCAGAAAGTGGCATTAATTCGTTTTTTGATCAATCAGGTGATATTAAACTAGAAGCTAATTTGGAATACCGCTTCCCAATTACAGAATATCTTAACGGAGCTTTATTTGCTGATGCTGGCAATGTGTGGCTGATGAATGAAAACGAAGCTTTACCAGGAGGACAATTGACGTCCAGCTTTTTAAATGAAATTGCAGCTGGTCTTGGTTTTGGCTTACGTGTAGATGTTCAGGGTTTTGTGATACGATTGGATTTGGCCAATCCAATCAAAACACCAACAGGTTCGTTTACAGTAGAGCGATTACAGCCCGTGCTCAACTTTGCAATTGGTTATCCATTTTGATTATAACACTTGCTAACGTCCTCAATAGTTCGGCTATGCCTAGAACCAGAAATGAGAGACAAAAATCCTTAATTAACCTTAAGTGTGAAAAATAAAAGAGACCGCTGTGCGAAGTTTGTAACTTCGCACTTCTCTCTTGGTATTTAGCTGCGAAGTCACAGACTTCGCAGAGCAAATCTTGAAATGTTTTTATAAAAAACGTTTATAGTAAAGAGAAGGTATACAAAGTTGAAAAAACTTAGCACATCCAATTTTAAGAAGTCTCCGCCACATGTTGAATTTATATACTTCAAACTGAATAAAGCTGAGTTAAAAGGTTTTTAAAACCATAAAAGTTTATATTTGTCAAATCTAATTTTCTTCAATATGAAAAATTTTATTTGGATATTTTTAATTTTCTTCTTCAGCTTAAGCACCGCCATCGCCCAAGTGGGCATTGGCACTACAACACCCGATGCCTCAGCTATGTTAGATGTAGAGAGTACCGAAAAAGGCTTTTTGCCGCCAAGGATGACTACCTCAGAGCGGGATGATATTAATAACCCAGCTGAGGGATTAACCATTTTTAATAGTGAAGAAAACTGCGTGCAATTTTTTAACGGTACAGGTTGGTTTAATCTATGTGATGGCACTACAAGTTCTCAGACACCATTAATTACTGGTGGTGCTTGTGATGGCGAACCTGAGGTCTTAACATTTAACGATTTAGAATATAGACCTGTGGAAGGTGCAGATAACAAATGTTGGCTAGACCGTAATCTTGGCGCTAGTCAAGTAGCTGCTTCTAGTACAGATGAAGATTCCTACGGCGACCTTTACCAATGGGGTAGAGCTACTGATGGGCATGAAGATAGAAATTCATCCGATTATAATGATGAAATCACTGGAATTGGAGTTTCTAATTTTGATTCGCCAGGAGGTGCCTGGGATGGTCAATTTATTCTGCGCGACTCAGCGGGTGTGAATAATTGGGTAAATCCATCTGTAACTGGAGTAGATGATTTATG
>PXBV01000075.1 GCA_003565575.1 Psychroflexus sp.
CGAATTAACTCACCAGCTGTATAACCAGCCCCACCAATAATACCGACTTTTATCATAATTTTGAATTTGTTAAATGATGTATCTTTTGTGAATTGGCCAATAGTTTAATAAATCCTTTTGCTTCATCTGCACTCCAACCAGAATTATACTCGCCATAACTTCCAAAGCCAGAATTCATAAGGTCATTAGGAGATTCTATGCCTTCCAGTTCAAAATGGTATGGTTTAAGTTTTACAAAAACATCTCCACTAACTAATTTCTGACTGCTTTCAAGAAATGCTTCAATATCTCTCATAACAGGATCTAAATATTGTCCCTCATGTAAATGCATTCCATAATAACTAGACAGGAACTCTTTATGCTGCTGTTGCCATTTTGTAAGCGTATGTTTTTCAAGTAAATGGTGGGCTTTAATAATTACTAAAGCTGCGCTAGCTTCAAAACCTACTCTTCCTTTTAATCCAACTATTGTATCTCCTACGTGAATATCTCTACCTATAGCATAGGCTGATGCTATGTGATTAATCTGCTTAATGAGCGTAACAGCATCGTTTTTTTTATTGTTTACAGCAATTAATTCTCCAGCTTCAAAACTAAGTATTAAGGTTTCACTTCCTTTTTTATGAAGTTGAGAAGGGTAGGCTTCTTCAGGCAAAGGGTTTTTTGAAGTTAAAGTTTCATCACCGCCAACACTTGTACCCCAGAGCCCTTTATTGACAGAATATTTGGCTTTTTCCCAAGAAGAATCAATACCATTTGATTTTAGATAATCAATTTCTTCTTTTCTAGTTAATTTTTGATCTCTAATAGGGGTGATAATTTGAATATGAGGAGCCAAAATCTGAAAAATCATATCAAATCTCACCTGGTCGTTACCAGCTCCCGTGCTGCCGTGAGCAATGTACTGGGCATCAATTTCTTTAGCAAATTTTATCAACTCGATGGCTTGTATGATTCGTTCTGCACTTACAGATAACGGATAAGTATTATTTTTAAGAACATTACCAAAAATGAGGTATTTGATGACTTTATCGTAATAAGAGTTTGTTGCTTCTATGTTTTGATAAGATGCAACTCCCATTTCAAGAGCTTTACTTTCGATATTTTGAAGTTCTTCCTTTGAAAAGCCACCTGTGTCCACAGAAGCTGCATGTACTTCGTAGCCTTCTTTTGATAAACTTGTAGCACAGTAAGAAGTGTCTAATCCGCCACTATAGGCTAAAACTAATTTTTTCATTTTTTTTGTAATTTAGAGAAAAGGGTTTGTTTTATAGATTTAAGTCGTTCCCAACTTTTTTTACTAATTGTTTGTTTGTATAACTTAGTATTCATTTTTTTGTTTGGATCATACATCATTCCTGTACAAAAACACATTTTGCGCTCTTTACTTTGAAGAATGTCATAGTTTTTACAAGATTGACATCCATCCCAAAATGACTGATCATCAGTTAATTCTGAAAAAGTTACGGGCGTATAGCCTAAATCACTATTCATCTTCATGACAGCTAAACCTGTAGTAATACTAAATATTTTAGCGTCTGGGTATTTTGCTCTTGAATGGGCAAACACTTTGGCTTTAATTTTTTTAGCTAAGCCAAGATCCCTATAGTCAGGATGAACAATTAACCCTGAATTGGCTACAAACTTACCATGACTCCAAACTTCAATGTAGCAAAATCCAGCAAATTTATCGCCATCCAAAGCAATTACCGCATTGCCACTTTCAAGTTTAGAAATAATATATTTTGGTTCGCGTTTAGCAATACCAGTACCTCTTACCTTTGAAGCTTCTTCAATAGTCCTGCATATAATTTCTGCATAAACAGAATGAGACGAATTAGCAATTACAATTTTCATTGTATTGTTGTTTTAAATTAGGGTAGATTTTAAGAATTAAACCGAAAAGAGAACCGAACACATCTAAGTTCCAAAAAATAAAACACGCCCCTTAGGGGCGACGAGGTAATAATCCAAAAAACGAATTGCTAAATGAATATTTAGTATTTGATATAAGCAAAAAAAGGAAATTGATAGTCAAAATAAAATGTATAAAATTGTTAAAAGCTAAATGTTGGGAGTTCAAAATTAGCGACGGCGGCGAAGCCCCATGCTGGGGTTACCTGAAACAATTTTATGTTGTTGGATAATCATATCTCAAATATATAATAATTTATAAACTAAACCATATTTTTTTACTATTATTCTTAAACTAAAAATTGAAACAAATCTGGCTTATTATTGAGATAGTCTCCATAGAAGTTATTTTCCTTCATCCGTTCAACCAAAGGTTCAAAGTCTGCTTTTGACTTTAGTTCAAGACCAACCACGGCCGCCCCGTTTTCTCGATTAGTTTTTTTGGTATATTGGAAGTAAGTAATGTCATCATTGGGCCCTAAAATTTCTGCCACAAATTGCCTTAAGGCTCCAGCGCGTTGTGGAAATCTCACAATAAAATAATGCTTTAAATCGGCATAAAGCATAGCGCGTTCCTTAATTTCTGCAGTTCTTGTAATGTCATTATTACTCCCGCTAATTACACAAACTACAGTTTTTCCCTCAATATCTTCTGCATAATGCTCTAATGCAGCAATACTAAGAGCTGCTGCTGGCTCTGCCACAATAGCTTCTCTATTATACAAGTCTAAAATAGTTTGACAAATATGTCCTTCATCTACCGTAATCATGTCGTGAAGATTCTGCTTAGCAATAGAGAATGTAAGATCTCCTACTCTTTTTACTGCAGCTCCATCAACAAAATTTTCAATTTTACCAAGCTCAATATTTCTATCATTTTGTATAGAATTTGACATCGATGGTGCCCCTTTAGGTTCTACACCAATTATTTTTGTTTCTGGTGATAATAGCTTGAACATTTGAGAAAGTCCAGAAGCTAGTCCTCCACCTCCAACGGGTAAAAACACATAATCAATTTTACCTTCTTGCATTTGATTAATAATCTCCAAACCTACAGTCGCTTGTCCTTCAATTACTTTAGGATCATTAAAAGGATGAATGAAGATTTTTTCCAATTCATTACATTGTTTAATGGCAGCATTGTAAGCATCATCAAAACTATCACCAACCAAAACAATATCAATATAATCCTCTCCAAACATTTTAACTTGTTCAATCTTTTGCTTTGGAGTTGGAGAGGGCATAAAAATACTTCCTTTTATCTGAAGAACTTTACAAGATAGCGCAACGCCTTGCGCGTGATTTCCAGCACTAGCACAAACAATTCCCTTACTCTTTTCTTCATGATTAAGGGAAGACATTTTGTTATAAGCCCCTCTAATTTTATAGGAGCGTACCTGCTGTAGGTCTTCTCTTTTGAAGTAAACTTTAGAGTGATACTGTTTTGAATATCTTAAATTATAACTCAGCGGTGTTTCTATTGCAACCCCTTTTAGGTTTTTAGCTGCCAATTGAACATCCTTGAGTTCAGGTACATATTTCAATTCTTCTACGTTCATATTAAGCAGTCGTTTTTTCCGGCTCTACAGATTTTAAAGCTTTCATTGCTATCATGGCAGCTCTAAGGCGTTGACCAACTTTTTCTATAGGATGATTACGAATCTTTTCATTTATTTCTATCAGCTGGACATTATCAACTTGATTGGATTGAGAGTAAGCTTTCCCAATTACAGAAGTATCTACAGAAGACATAAAGTCTTTTAATAAAGGCTTGGCCGCATGGTCAAATAAATAGCAGCCATATTCTGCCGTATCAGAAATGACTCTATTCATTTCAAATAATTTTTTTCTAGCTATGGTATTTGCTATAAGTGGTAATTCATGAAGAGATTCATAGTAAGCAGACTCTTCTATAATTCCTGCACTTATCATAGTTTCAAAGGCTAATTCTACTCCAGACTTCACAAAAGCAACAAGTAGGACAGCATGATCAAAATACTCCTGCTCACTTATTTCTTTTGAAGTTAAATTAGTTTTTTCAAATGCAGTTTCTCCAGTTTCTGCTCTCCATTTATGGAGGTCTTTATCATCATTAGCCCAATCTTCCATCATTGTTTCAGAAAAATGACCAGAAATGATATCATCCATATGCTTTTCAAATAACGGGCGTAAAATAGTTTTAAGCTCTTCAGAAAGTTCAAAAGCTTTTAATTTTGAAGGATTAGAAAGTCTGTCCATCATGTTGGTAATACCTCCATGCTTTAAAGCTTCGGTTATGGTTTCCCAACCGTATTGAATTAATTTAGCTGCATAACCAGCTTCTACTCCTTCTTCTATCATTTTATCAAAAGATAAAATGGCACCAGTTTGGAGCAAACCACAAAGTATAGTTTGTTCGCCCATCAAGTCGCTTTTCACTTCAGCAACGAAAGAGGATTCTAACACTCCTGCTCTATGTCCTCCAGTGGCCACTGCATAAGCTTTGGCTTGTTCTAAACCTTTTCCTTCTGGGTCATTCTCTGGGTGTACAGCAATTAACGTAGGAACACCAAAACCTCTTTTATATTCCTCACGAACTTCCGTGCCAGGACATTTTGGGGCAACCATTATAACGGTAATATCTTCACGAATTTTCATGCCCTCTTCTACAATATTAAAGCCGTGAGAGTAGCTTAACGTAGAACCTTCTTTCATAAAAGGCATTACAGATTTTATAACATTAGAATGTTGTTTATCTGGAGTTAGATTTAATACTACATCCGCTTGAGGCACCAATTCTTGGTACGTACCAACCTCAAAATGATTACTTGTTGCATTTATATAAGACTCTCTTTTTTCATCAATCGCAGCTTGTCGCAAAGCATAAGAAATATCTAATCCAGAGTCTCTCATATTTAACCCTTGGTTTAAACCTTGGGCTCCACAACCAATAATTACTATTTTTTTATCTTTTAAAGCATCTACACCTCCATCAAACTCAGATGAGTCCATAAATCTACATTTACCTAGTTGCTCTAGCTGTTGTCTTAAAGAAAGTGTGTTGAAATAATTTGACATATTTTTAAATTTTAATTTGAGATTGCATCTAGCATTTTTCTTATTTTCATTTCGTCTTTGGTCACTGCAATACGACTTGATCTAGTGAACTGCATGATCCCAAATGGTTTTAATTCTCTGTACAAAAGTGTAATTTCTTCGGCTCTGCCAGAACGTTCTAAAACAAAAAATTCTTTGTTTACTGTAACGATATTTGCATTACTATCTTTGATAATATTTTGAATTTGCCGTTCTTCAAAAAGCAATTCTGATTTAATTTTGAATAAACAGGATTCCTGATAAATAATTTCCTCTTCTTTATGATAAAAGGCTTTAATGACTTCAACTTGCTTTTCAATTTGTCCAATAATTTTTTTCATTCGCTCTTCCGTAAGCTGAACTACTATTGTCCACTTTGAAATATTTTCAATTTCTGAAACAGATGTGTTTATACATTCAATGTTGATGTGTCTACGTTGAAAAATAGCCGAAATTCGGTTAAGTAATCCGATATTATTTTCTGTATAAATCGAAATGGTATAAGTTTTATTTTCTTCCATATTATTCTAATCTTATATCTGAAACACTTGCTCCTGAAGGTATCATAGGAAACACATTATCTTCTTTTTCTACACATACTTCAAGAAAATAAGGACCGTCTGTAGTCATCATTTCCTTTACCGCATCAGAAAGTTCTTCTCTTTTTGTAACTTTTTGGGCGTCAATGTAGTAACCTTTAGCAATGGCTACAAAATCTGGGTTGGTCATTTCAGTAGAGGCGTATCGTTTATCAAAAAACAATTGTTGCCACTGTCTCACCATACCTAGAAATTCATTATTTAATACCACAATTTTTAACGGAATTTTTTGCTGAAAAACAGTACCCAATTCCTGTATAGTCATTTGGTAGCCACCATCACCAATGATTGCTACAACATCTCGTTCTGGAGCGGCCATTTTGGCACCAATGGCGGCTGGTAAAGCAAACCCCATTGTACCCAAACCACCTGAAGTAATATTACTTTTTGTGATGTTAAAATCTGCATAACGGCACGCTATCATTTGGTGTTGTCCAACATCGCTAACAATGGCAGCGTTTCCTTTACTTTGAATGTTTATTTCTTTCAAGACCTCTCCCATTGACAAACCTTCTTTGACAGGTTCAAGATCGTTTTTTATTACTTTTTCATATTCAATTTTGTAGTGGTCTTTGAACAACTGATGCCAAGCCGAATGATTATTGGTATTCAAAAGTGGTAAGAGCTGAGTTAATGTGGCCTTTGCATCACCCAGTACAGCTACATCGGCTTTCACATTCTTATCAATCTCAGCCGGATCAATTTCAAAATGAATAACTTTTGCTTGCTTAGCATACGTATCTAAACTTCCTGTAACACGATCATCAAAACGCATACCTATGGCAATAAGTACATCACATTCATTTGTAAGTACATTAGGGCCATAATTTCCATGCATTCCTACCATACCTACATTAAGCGGGTGTGAAGTTGGTAATGCAGAAGCTCCTAAAATTGTCCATGCCGCAGGAATATTTGTTTTTTCTACAACGGCTTTGAAAATATCTTCAGCCTCACTTAAAATTACGCCTTGCCCCCAAACTATCATTGGTTTTTTAGCTGCATTAATCAAATCTGCAGCTTCTTTTACTTTATTAGCATCTATATCTGGAACAGGCTTGTAGCTTCGTATTTCAATACACTTTTGATAAGAAAACTCAAATTCTTGAAATTGTGCATCTTTTGTAATATCAATTAAAACCGGACCAGGTCTACCACTTTTGGCTATAAAAAAAGCTTTAGCTAAAACTTTGGGTATATCTTCAGCTTTAGTAATTTGATGATTCCATTTGGTTACAGGTGTTGAAATCCCAACAATATCTGTTTCTTGGAATGCATCACTTCCTAATAAATGTGAATGAACCTGGCCAGTAATACAGACCAGAGGAGTGGAATCTATTTGGGCATCTGCTATACCCGTAATAAGGTTGGTAGCACCTGGACCAGAAGTAGCTATAGCCACACCTACATTTCCAGAAATTCTAGCAAAACCCTGTGCAGCGTGAATAGCCCCTTGCTCATGTCTGGCCAAAACGTGATGGATTTTATCTTGATATTGGTGCAACTCATCATACACTGGCATGATAGCTCCACCTGGATAACCATAGAGTGTTTTTACTCCTTCCGCAATAAGGCATTTAATTATAGCTTGGCTTCCACTAATTTTTTCAGTGGGAACTGCTTTATTGCTTTTTTCTAATGTGAAATTTTCTTTCATAATCCTCTTATTAGACATCTGTTCTTCTATCAAAATATTTAAAACTCGTCTGTAACACATCCTCTGGATGCAGAACTTACCGTTTTTGCATATTTATATAAGACTCCTCGATTAAATTTTAAATCTGGTGCTTTCCAATCCTTTTTCCTCTGTTCTAACTCTTCATCAGAAACTTCTAAATTGATGGTATTGGTTTCTGCATCTATTGTAATGTAGTCACCATCTTTAACAAGAGCGATGGCTCCACCTTCTTGAGCTTCTGGAGTTATATGGCCTACTACAAAGCCATGTGTACCGCCAGAAAACCTACCATCTGTAATCAAAGCAACTTCCTTACCTAAGCCTGCTCCCATAATAGCAGCGGTTGGTTTTAACATCTCTGGCATACCTGGCCCACCCTTAGGTCCTTCATATCTTATGACTACAACATCTCCTTTTTGAACTTTTCCATTTTTAATTCCATCATTGGCTGCGTATTCGCCTTCAAAAACTTTGGCAGATCCTCGAAATTGAAGCCCCTCTTTACCGGTAATTTTGGCTACGCTACCATCTTTGGCTAGATTTCCGTACAGCATTCTTAAGTGTCCAGAAATTTTGATTGGAGTTTCGATGGTATGAATTACGTCTTGACCTTCCTTGAGGTCATCAACATCCAATAAATTTTCTGCTAGGGTTCTACCTGTAACTGTAAGACAATCTCCGTGCAGTAAACCTTTTTTAAGTAAATATTTTAAAACTGCGGGAATTCCGCCAACCTCGTGTAAGTCTTCCATCAAATATTTACCACTAGGCTTTAAATCCGCTAAAAATGGAGTGTTATCACTTATTTTTTGAAAATCCTGTAGCGTAAAATCAATTTGAGCTGCTCGTGCTATAGCTAAAAAATGAAGCACTGCATTAGTCGAACCGCCTAAAATAGTGATTAATCTAATAGCGTTTTCAAGAGATTTTCTGGTAATGATATCTGAAGGTTTAATGTCCTTTTCAATTAAAACACGTAAAGCTTCTCCAGCTTCTACGCTTTCTTGTTGTTTCTCTTTACTAAGCGCAGGATTAGAAGAATTAAAAGGAAGCGTCATCCCTAAAGCTTCGATGGCAGATGCCATAGTATTGGCAGTGTACATACCACCACAAGCTCCAGCACCTGGGCAGGCTTTCTCTATAATGCTTTGGTATTCGCTTTCTTCTAAAGTTCCTGCCACTTTTCCTCCCCAAGCTTCAAAAGCGGAAACCACATCTAGCTTTTTTCCATTATGACATCCAGAATCTATGGTTCCACCGTACACCAAAATACTTGGCCGGTCAAGTCGAATCATAGCCATTAAAGCACCAGGCATATTTTTATCACAGCCCACTACAGTCACTAGACCGTCATAACTCATGGCTTGCACTACCGTTTCCATGGAGTCGGCTATAACATCTCTTGATGGCAAAGAATAGCGCATACCTGGTGTTCCCATAGAAATTCCATCGCTTACTCCAATTGTATTAAAAATTAAGCCAACGGTATCCGTATTTGCAGTTCCTTGCTTTACAAGTTTTGCCAAATCGTTAAGGTGCATATTACACGGATTACCTTCGTATCCTGTACTTGCAATACCAACAATAGGTTTATTGAAATCCTCTTTGGTTAAGCCTA
>PXBV01000049.1 GCA_003565575.1 Psychroflexus sp.
CGGCTTTACCTAACTTTACCTCCTCGTTGGACATAATATCTTCGATAAGATTTACTAAAACCTCTGTATCTGTGTCCGATGAAAATGAATACCCCCTATTCTGAAGCTCAGTTTTTAAAGATTCATAATTTTCTATAATTCCATTATGTATGATTGCTAATCTGCCAGAATTTGAAAAATGCGGATGGGAATTGACGTCGTTTGGCTCTCCATGAGTTGCCCAACGGGTGTGACCAATGCCCACATTTCCTTCTAGACTCAGCTCAGCTTCACATTTCTTTTGCAAGTCTGCAACTTTACCTTTGGTTTTACAAAAGTTAAGTTCTTTTCCATTATAAATGGCCATGCCTGCACTGTCATAGCCTCTATATTCTAATCTCTTTAAGCCCTTCAGGATGATGGGATAAGCTTCTTGTTTGCCAATATATCCTACAATTCCACACATATTGTATAGTATTAGTTAGTTTCAGTATAAATAATTCTCAATTTTAATCTTTTCTCGGTATCCGCAGAGCGGTTTCCATGAATAACCACACCTCTAGGTGTGCCTATCATTCCTCTATGGATGTTTTCTGAAATGTTTTCACCTGAGAATCGGGTTTTTTCTACATTAAAATCATTAACATTTGAACTTACATAAAGTCCCAGTTTTACATTTTCTTGGTCGCCATTCAACAGATTATTTATAAAATAAGTCATTCTTATTCTGTAGAAAAAATTACCTTCATCATCCTCTCTCAAAATACCAAAATGGACCTGTCTTGATGAAAATGGATTTTCTGTAGCTGTAGGGTCTCTTGTAAAATCCTCTAATGTTTCTTCATCTTCAAGATTAAACAAAAACACCCTTCGGCTTCTATTCATAGATGAGGGAGCTATATCTTGATTTAGATAAAGGTCAATGCTGGCTTCATTAATAAGCCATCGGTTTTCTCTTAATTCATCTAACTCGTCTGAAACCCCGTTACCGTCTAAGTCTGGCCCTGAGAACAATTCCAAAACTGCGGAAGACCCTTCACCTCCTTTCAGATATAAGTTTTCTTCTCCCTCAGTTGTATTTTGAGTAGATAAGTCTACGTTAAATTCATTTTCATAAAGGTTCATTTTGATCCCAACAAAATTCATTACAAATTCATTATACCGAGTTGTTACATTAATTTCTCCCTCATTATTGGTTTCCTGAATTTCATTTTTGTAGTACATCGTAATATTTGCATCTGCATTATTGAAATCAAACATACCCATGGTAGACTCTGCACTTTGTTGCTCTGCTTCTAGCAGAAAGCCACGCAGGTAATTTTTAAATGCATTGTTGCTGGCTAGAACCTCTGGATTAGGAGCATTTATAATTTTATCTTCAAAATACTGAATAGGAAGTTTAACCCTAATCCTTGGAGAACGGTTTACAGTGTCTTTATTTCCATTAAAACTGGTCTCAATAAGGGTTACAGCTCTTGTTGAGCTTGAAGGTCTTATCACTTGCGATGTAACAAGAGGTTCTTGTTCAATATTAGATTCAAAGTCAGATAATTGATCCGTGTAATAAAGCTGACGTTCTTGAAAATCTCCATCAGAGCCTGGATTAAGTTCTCTCAAAAATTGATTGGACTGGTAAACATTAATTCTAAAACTACCATCTCCAAAAATGGAGTCCAGTTCATATTGATTCACCTCTACTTCTCTACTAAAGAAAGGTATGGTCATAACTACAGAATCTACAATAGGAGCTCTTCCAAAATCTGGATTGGTTTGCGGAAGATTTAGCTGCGTTAAGATTTTAGCTTCAGACTTACCATAAACTGGATCATCATAAGTTCCTAAAAACAAGTTTCTAAAACCTATGGCTTGGACGGAGTTGTGCTTTTCGCTATAGGCAACAATATTTTCTGAAATATAATCGGGTTGAACTTCTATACTATTGATAAGATCAGAACCTACATCAGAATATTCGTTTTCGCAAGATAAGATTGAAACTAAAACTAGTAGGGAAGTTATGCTTTTAAGTGCAATTTTTGACATACAATTAATCTTCTTCTTCGTTTAAAATATCTTTAAGATAGAATGTTTGATAAGCATTCGCCATTTCTTCCCGTTTCACATAGTTCAAAACTGGGAAATCTTTTGCATCTAAGTAAGCAGAAAGCTCTTCTGAAATAGTTTCACTTCCTATGATAACTCCATCAGAATTATCAATGGCTACTTTCAATATATTATCATGAGATGGATGATCTAAATGTTCTACTGCTTCATCTTCAATACCATCAAACAATACTTTCTTTTTCATATCTTTATCTAACGTGCCCTCAAAGTTTTGATTGTATACGGAGGTTACTATTTTAGCATCAGAAAACAAAGGTTCGTTACCATAATAATGTCTCAAATACATAGGCAGTAAAGAAGACATCCAGCCATTTACATGAATAATATCTGGAGCCCAATTCAATTTTTTTACGGTTTCTATAACGCCTTTTGCAAAAAATATGGCACGTTCATCATTATCATCAAAGAGCACCCCATCTTCGTCTGAAAAAGTAGCTTTACGTTTAAAATAATCCTCGTTATCTATAAAATAAACTTGCATTCGCTCTTTTGGAATAGAAGCCACTTTAATAATCAGCGGCATATCTAAATCATTGATAACAAGATTCATCCCAGAAAGTCTTATTACTTCATGTAGTTGATGTCTGCGCTCATTTATATTGCCAAATCTTGGCATAAAAATTCGCGTTTGTCCACCAGTGGCATTGATAAGTTTAGGAGCTTCAAAAGAAGCTGAAGAAATATCATTTTCTGGCAAATAAGGAACAACTTCTGATGAAACGTATAGTATCCGTTTATCTTTCATAAAACTATTGCATTAAAGATTACTGGCAAAAGTTGGCAAATTTACAAAAATTTATGCGGATTCACGTTAAAATATTAATATTGCAAATCCAAATTAGATACACAACTTGTGGTTACAAAATCAAAGTCAGCTCTCAAAAAACAGCTAGATCTATATAAAAACGAAGGGAATACCATTGGACTTGTACCAACTATGGGAGCCTTACATCAAGGTCACATCTCTTTAATTAACCATGCTTACAGCTATTGCGATAAAGTGGTAGTAAGTATTTTTGTAAATCCAACTCAGTTCAATAACATAGCAGATTTAGAAAAATATCCAAGAGATTTATCCAATGATACTCAATTTTTGAAAGAGCATAATCCTGAAACTATTGTTTTCTGTCCGGAAGTAAACGAAATCTATACAGATAAGGTGGAGTCAGAATCATTTGATTTTGGCAATCTTGTTCGCCATATGGAAGGTGAATTTAGGGCCGGGCATTTTGATGGAGTTGGTAGTGTACTCAAACGTTTGTTTGAAATTGTAAAACCACACAAAGCTTTTTTTGGTGAAAAGGACTTCCAACAGCTCATGGTTGTCAAGAGGCTGGTAGAACTTACCCAACAAGACATTGACATCATAGGTTGTCCTACCAGTAGAAATGAGTTTGGTCTTGCTCAAAGCTCTAGAAATTTTAGACTGAATAAAGCTCAGCTTAAGCAAGCAGAACTAATTTATAAAGCGCTTACAACTGCGAAAGTTATGTTTCTAGAACACAGTATACCGCACATTATTAGTACTGTAGAACATATGTTTAAAGAAGATTCAAATTTCGATTTAGAATATTTTTCAATAGTAAAAGAAAAAGATTTGATTCCTACTACCCAGAAACAATCCAAAGAAAAATACAGAGCTTTTATTGCTGCTAGTGTTGCAGAGGTAAGATTAATTGATAATATGGCCCTGAACTATTAATATATGCAAATACACCTTATAAAATCTAAAATTCATCGCGTAACAGTAACTGGCGCAGACCTTAACTACATAGGAAGCATTACTATAGATGAAGACCTCATGGATGCCGCAGGTATTCTAGAAGGTGAAAAAATTCAAGTGGTTAACAATTCCAACGGAGAGCGTTTAGAAACCTATGCTATCCCTGGAGATAGAGGGAGCGGAGAAATAACCCTAAATGGGGCGGCCGCCAGAAAAGTCTCCCCTGGAGATATTTTGATTTTAATGGCCTATGCCATTATGACCCCAGAAGAAGCCAAGACCTTTAAGCCAAAATTAGTTTTTCCAAACGAAAAGAACCTACTTAACTAGACTAGATGAAAAAAGCCATAAAAAAAGGGATTAGAACAGTAGCCCCAATGGCTTTAGGCGTTTTTTTTATTTGGTACTCATTCTCAAAATTTTCAACACAAGAACTTGAAGAGTTGTGGATGAATATCAAAAACGTGAATGTTATATGGGTCATCCTTTCCTTCCTTATGGGACTTCTCTCTCATTTATCTAGAGCTTACCGCTGGAAGTTTTTATTAGAACCCATCCAGATAGTTCCCAAGTTCTACAACAGTTTTTTCTCTTTGATGTTGGGCTATTTGGCTAATTTAGGAATTCCAAGATCTGGGGAAGTTTTAAGAGGTGCCACATTGGCTTCTTACGAAAATGTCAAATTTGAAAAAACATTTGGGACGATAATTACTGAGCGACTTGTTGACTTAGTGATGTTACTCTCAATAGTAGGAATCGCTTCCCTATCTCAAAGCGAAAAAATTTTTAATTTCTTTAAAAGTCAAAACATAAACCCTTTTTTTGGAGGAATTGTGATTCTTTCGTTTATATTAGCATTGGTGCTTGGTTTTAGGCTTATTAAATTCAGCAAAGTTCCCTTTTTTCAAAAACTCAAAAAATTCATAGAAGACCTTTTTAATGGCATGAAGAGTGTGTTTTCCATGAAAAAGAAACTTTATTTTATTTTGCATACTTTCATTATATGGGGACTCTATGTCGGCATGTTTTATGTCTTAAAATTTGCTTTTCCAGAGACAAAAACTCTTGGAGTGGAAGCCACTTTAGCCGCTTTTGTCTTTGGTGCTTTTGCCATGTCTGTTACCAATGGAGGTATTGGCCTTTACCCCATAGCTATAGGTATTGCTTTTAGCACATTCGGGGTTTCCGTCGCTACTGGCGAGGCTTTTGGCTGGGTCATGTGGGGAACTCAAACTGCTCTAGTCATTCTTCTAGGTGGTCTCTCATTTCTTATTTTACCTTTCATTAACAAAAGATAATTTTGTTAACTTAGCCAAATAATCTATACATTATGAGATTCATCCTTCTTATATGCATTTGTTGGGTTTCATTCATTAGCCCTACGTTTTCTCAAATTGAATACCTCGATGTAAAATCAAGCATTCTTAAACAATCAAGGCAAATTAAATTACAGCTGCCTAGAAACTATGCCTCAAGTAAAAAGAAATATCCTGTCATAATTGTTTTGGATGGCGACTATCTTTTTGAACCTTTTGCGGGGAATATAGACTATCTTAGTTATTGGGAAATTATCCCAGAAGCTATTGTGGTAGGAATCAACCAAGCGGGATACCGAATAAATGACGGCAAACTTAACTCTGAAGATGAATTACCAGACACTACGGGTGCAGATTTTTTTGAGTTTATAGGTTTCGATGTATTACAAGCTATAGAAGAAAACTACAGGACTGCAGCTTTTAATGTCATTGCAGGAATAGATTACATGGCCAACTTTTCTAACTTTTATTTGCTTAAAGACTACCCCATTTTTAATGGCTACATCAATTTAAGCCCAGACCTTACCCCAAAAATGCCAGAAAGACTCGAGTTAAAACTGAAAAAAATTGACCAGAAAACATGGTACTATCTATCCACATCAAAAAATGATGTCAAAAATCTCAGAGATCAAATTCTGAGCTTAAACTCTAAATTAAAAAGTATTAGAAACCCAAATCTAAACTACACCTTTGAGGATTTTGACCAAGCAGACCACTACAGTTTTGTGCCCAATGCCATCCCAAAATCTTTACTTTCCATCTTTTCAGGATATCGACCTATATCTGATGATGAATATAAATCTAAGTTACTTAAAGCTAAATTCCCTTCCAATGTGCTAGAAGATAAATACTTAGACATGGAAGAGCTCTACGCCATAAAAATTCCCATAAGGATTCGAGATTTTCTAATGACAGAACGTGCTCTAATAGAAAATGAAATTTGGGAAGATTACAGAAATTTAGGTAGATTGGCCAAAAAACAAGCTCCAGAAACTGTACTGTACAACTATTTTATGGGTCGTTACTTTGAAAAAACTGGCCAACCCAAACGCGCTATAAAGGAATACCAATCAGCATATGGGTTAAAAAACGCAAATCAACTTACAAGTGATGATTTGCTTAACATGGCCGATGAGCTCTCAAGAACCTTTGGAAATTAACTTATGGCTAAACCTAAAACTACGTTTTTTTGTCAAAGCTGTGGCGCACAGTATGCCAAATGGCAAGGCCAATGCAACGCCTGCAAAGAGTGGAACACCCTAGTAGAAGAAGTGATAGATTCTAAACCCGAAAAAACTTGGAAACCTGCCAATTCTTCCACACCCAAACGCATTTCTAAACCTCAGCGCATCAATGACATCAAGATAGGAAAGGAAATAAGAATCCCTACTTCCAATCAGGAGTTCAATCGGGTGCTTGGAGGAGGCATTGTGCCAGGAAGCATCACCTTACTTGGCGGAGAACCTGGTGTTGGCAAAAGTACGCTATTACTACAGTTGTCCTTAAGTTTCAAGCAAAAAGTACTGTATGTCTCTGGCGAAGAAAGCCAGCAGCAAATCAAAATGCGTGCTGAACGGATACAGAAGGAAGACTCCAACTGCTATATACTTTCAGAAACCAAAACACAACTTATCTTCTCTCAAATAGAAGCCATGCAGCCTGAAATCTTAATTATAGATTCCATCCAGACCCTGCACACCGATTATGTAGAAAGCTCACCAGGAAGCGTATCACAAATTCGAGAATGTACCTCAGAACTCATCAAGTACGCCAAAGAAACCAATGTACCAATTATACTCATTGGGCATATCACAAAAGAAGGCAGCATCGCTGGCCCCAAAGTTTTGGAACATATGGTGGATACCGTTTTGCAGTTTGAAGGCGACAAAAACTACGCGTACAGAATCTTAAGAGCACACAAAAACAGATTCGGGTCTACACACGAGCTCGGTATTTACGAGATGCAAGCTGGCGGCTTGGTAGAAGTGTCTAACCCTTCAGACCTACTCATTTCCAAAACCGATACTCACTTAAGCGGAACCGCCATCGCCGCGACTCTGGAAGGCATGCGTCCCATGATGATTGAGATACAAGCCCTGGTGAGTTCTGCCGTTTATGGCACTCCTCAACGCTCTGCAACAGGCTATAACCTCAAGCGACTCAATATGATTTTGGCCGTTTTAGAAAAGCGCGCAGGCTTCCGCCTTGGCGCCAAAGACGTCTTCCTCAACATCACTGGAGGCATCAGTGTAGACGATCCCGCCATCGATTTGGCCGTGGTTGCCGCCATTTTATCGTCCAGCGAAGACATCTCCATTTCCAAGGATATTTGCTTTGCCGCCGAGGTAGGTCTGGCCGGAGAAATTCGTCCCGTCACTCGAGTGGAGCAGCGTGTTATGGAAGCTGAAAAGTTGGGTTTTGCTTCCATTTTAATTTCTAAGCAAAGTAAACTCCCACGCCAAGATTACAAAATCAACATGATTCAGGTTGCCAAGATAGAAGATGTAGTAGACGCACTTTTTTAGGATTAATGCTGAATTTAGCACGAGTAATATTCATGTTTTAGATTTTTAGCTACATCATATAAGTTGGTCTCATGTGAAGAGCTTAGCATAAAGATACAACTGAAGTTTTTACGGAAAATAAAGTTTCAGAACCCTAAATGCGATTTTAAAACAACACCTATTTACATAAAGTTTGACGTAGTAAACTATCTGATTCTCGCTTAAGGATAGACGTGGAAATCCTGCACCTCTCCCCCCAAGGCTCTGGGGGAGAGGGAAGCATTGGAACTAATAGCCTGCCTTTGTCGGCAGACATGCCCGACCCCAAACCTCCCAACTATTTCGGGGTTAGGTTGGGGTAAGCCCCAAAATAGCACTTTTAAGATATACTCGCGCAAAAAGCGGATATGAGAATTACATCTCATCTAGTAATTTAACGCTAAGTTCATTTTAGATTTTTCTTAGACTAGAGGTCAATTTAGAATAAATCCTTATTTTCGCAAATCATTTGAAAAATTGTAAAAATGAGCAAGAAATTTCCTGAATATAAAGGACTTGACCTCCCAAAGGTAGCAGAAGACATCATGACATTTTGGGATGAAAATGCCATTTTCGATAAAAGCATGGATGAGCGGGAAGGCGCTGAGCCTTTTGTGTTTTTTGAAGGGCCACCATCAGCCAATGGCATGCCAGGCATCCACCATGTGATGGCGAGAAGCATCAAGGATATTTTTTGTAGATATAAAACGCAAAAAGGCTACCAAGTTAAACGAAAAGCAGGCTGGGACACCCACGGTTTGCCTGTAGAATTGAAGGTAGAGAAAGAACTTGGCATTACCAAGGAAGACATCGGCACCAAAATCTCAGTAGAAGATTACAATAAGGCATGTAAAGAGGCAGTGATGCGCTACACCGATGTTTGGAATGACCTGACCAAAAAAATTGGCTATTGGGTGGATATGGAAAACCCATACATCACCTACAAGTCCAAATACATGGAATCGGTTTGGTGGTTGCTTTCAGAAATCTATAAAAAAGGCTGGATTTACAAAGGCTATACCATTCAGCC